>NZ_JADYXF010000032.1:0-62225 GCF_015864385.1 Pseudoalteromonas sp. SWXJZ94C | reverse complement strand
TATTTTGTTTAACTCAGTATTATATTTATTCATGCTCTGCTTTTGGGATAGATAGTGGTTTGGCGATTACTATCAGATCAAATTCAGAGCATGTTTTCAAGTTTTATTCCTTAAGATCCAACCTATGAATAAGGGTTAGCACTTCTTGCGCGTTCCATAGGTTATGGTTGTTTTCAGGAAATATAGGGAAGTGACTCAGTAGTACAACAGGTTGTTCTTTTACTTGCGCTATTTTTAGTTTTTCTTCTAACCACTTAAGTTGTTTTATACCAATTGCGCCATTCCAATCTTCGTGTCCTTTATATTGAGAGTTAAACAAGGTCATATTTTGTTGATGTTTTTTACTATTTTTAGGCCATGCGTAAGTGCTCACATCGTTGCCATCTAAAGCAATAAAGAGCCAATTATTTATTTCAAAACTGTAGTAGCGCGATGGCATATTTAAAGTGTTAGTTATGCGCATTTTAAACTTATCATCTACCGAGAATTCATGGTTTCCTAATACATGATAAAGGGGAGTATTAAGCGACGATGATATTGTATTTAACGGGGTAAAACTTTTAAATTCACGGTCGATAAAGTCGCCTAAATGCAATACACCCGATAAAGGGTGTTGATTAAATTGCTCAACGGCAGTGCTGAACTTTTGAGGGCAAGATGTATAGTGTCGAGTACCTTTATTGGCTTGTTCTGCATATTGGCAATCGGCAATAACACCTAAAGTAAATGTGTCATTTGCAGCAATTGATGGGCAGCAAACCAAAAGCAGTAATAAATTAATGAGTAATGAAACAGTGTATTTTTGCATAACTTTTTTCCTTAAAGTTACTGGCTGCAAAAGCAGCCAGTTAAGAGGTGAGAGCTAAAATTTATACGACATACCTAACGCAAAATTGCGGCCACTTTGTGAGTAGGATTGAGTTCTGTGATCGAGGAATTGTCGAATTGCTTCATCGGTTAAGTTCGTCGCTTCAAAGGTTATTTTTACTTGCTCTGTAATATTCATAAACGATTTAAAATCAACAAACGTTGTTTCATTATATCCGGCAACAATGTTTTGCTCTGAGCCTTCCCCTGTAATATATTCATCACGATAAGAGCTCGAAACACGCATGCCCCAACGGGGGGTTTCATAGTAAAGGGTAAAATTGTGAGACAGCTCAGATAAGCCAGGTGGTGTAACGCTGATGCGTTCACCTTCATTAAATAAAATAGTTTCGCCATCAGCAATGGTTACATTACCGAGCATTCCTAAGTAATTAAATGGCTCTGGTAAAAAATCAAAGTCCATTTGAAACGCAATTTCTAAACCAGTAACATCTGTAGAATCACCATTAATAGGTTGTGAAACGGTAAACTCAGATTGCGCATTTACGCGCGGGTCAAAATCTAAAAACTCTAGAGGGTAACCCGTTTGCTCATAAGGTAGGGTCACTGATTGTTGGACAATAAATGACTCCATATCTTTATGAAACACTGCAATAGCTAAGCTTGACGAATCACCATAAAACTCAAATGATGTTTCGAATGAATCAGCAACAAAGCGCTCTAAGTTAGGGTTACCAGCACTAATAAATTGATCTGCAACACCCACTTGTCCTGCGGCTTTTAGTTGATCTAAATTTGGTCGAGAAATATTGCGATTTGCACCAAAGCGTACTAACCAATTATCAGAAATATCAGCAACAATATTTAAGCTTGGTAGTAAATCGGAATAGGTTTTACTAAATTCAATTTGTTCAAAACCTGTTCCAGTATTAACTTCCCCGCTCGATGTTTGTTCAGTTTCATACCAACGTAAACCTAAGTTACCTCTAATTGGGAAGTTACTTATTTCGGTGTTCCATACATACTGTGCATAAACCCCAATAGTATCTTCTTCAATTTGATATACAGTACCAGGGCGATTATGAGAGGCGTCTAACTCGCGAGAAATTAAACCTGTTGCAACAACACGCTCAAAAGTTGCTTGGTTATTTGCAATAACATAGTCATGTAAAATTGGAATATTAGTTAGTTGAAAAACAGCTTCAGGTGAATTTGGGTCATTTTCCCAATCAACACGGTCTCTGCGTTCAAAACCATCTGATTGATAGTTTTTAGACTGAAGACCAAACTTAAATGAATGCACATCATTGAGTTCGTAATTAAAATCAACTTGATACGTGTTGTATTCATTGCTTATTTCATCTTCGCGGACATCAGTTCGCATTAATGCCCACTGGTCGATGTCGGTAATATCGAAGTCGTAAGTATTTTGACCATATTTAGCATTGCGCCAATCAACAGAAAACGCATGATCGACAGATTCACTAAAAACTTTATCGTTTATAGGTTGCTCAAAAGTAGATTTTGATAAACCAAACATGGTTGTCATGTAGAGTTTATTGGTTAATTCAAAATTGCCACTGAGTGATATTTGATGAAAATCAGTTTCGCCAAAACTTACTTTTGACTCGGTACGTAAATCAAGACCTTCAAATGAGGCGTATACTAAATCGTCACCTTCAATGGCTGCATCAACGAGTAACTGATTTGCCGTCACATCGCCAGTAAATGCGTTTGTGCCCGCTGTTGATAATTGGTTTTCAATGCGATCGTTAGATAGCTTTCCGTACAAAATATCCAAATCAAAAGACATTGCATCAGAAGGTTGCCATTGGAATGCAGCGGTAATACCGGTACGTTTTCGTGTATTAGCCCAAGATGCAATGTTATTAGCGCGAGATACAAACACTCGGTCATTGCCCGTGGCATTGACTAAACGGTTTTTGATATCGGCATCGACTGAATCTGCAACATTATCATCACCAAAGCTCGCTTGTTTCCAAGACCACACATGATAGCCTTCTTCAATTGTATCTACTTCAGAATAAGCAACCGATACGAGCGCACCAAAATTCCCCCAAGTATTTGATAACAAACCAGCAAAGCGAGGGTCTGAATGCTCTGTTCTATCATTATAAATACCTTTTACACTTACAGCACCTTGTAGCCCTTCTTCAGAATTATCAAAAGGTTTTGCAGTATGTAAATCAACAGTACCGGCAATACCCCCTTCATCTAATGACGCATCATACGACTTATAAACATCTACGCGATTAAATAGTTCTGAGGCAAAAATACTGAAATCAAAATCTCGAGAGCGAGATGCACCACCACGTTGGTCAATACCTGAATCGCTTGTAAAAAGTGCTTCCATGCCATTTAAGCGTGTGCGTGTAAAATTAGGACCCAATCCACGTAGCGATATTTGACGACCTTCACCTGAGTCACGCGAAATAGATACACCCGGTACACGCTGTAGTGACTCTGCTAAGTTAGCATCAGGGAATTCGCCAATATCTTCAGCGAGTATGCTGTCTTGCGAGCCAATGGCATTTTTTTTGAGTTCTTTACTACGGGCTAGGTTAGAACGGTAGCCTGTTACCGTGATCGCTTCCATTTCTTGCTGAACTTTATCACTTTGAGCAGCATGTATAGGGCTACTTGCTAATATGAATGTGCCAGATACAGCGCCAACTAATATGCTCAGTTTATTAAGTTTAAATGGGATCATAATTCCTTTCTTCTCTCAGTTAATGTTTATAAATACTAAAAACAAAGTGCACACGCAGCGATTAAGCTGGATTAAATGGTGCAGACATCAACTAAACAAAGTAGGAGTGGTAATTTTCCAAATAAAAGAGTGGTTTAATAAAACTTTAACATATGTCGATTGGTTGGGTTTTCTTAAGTCTATAATTATATTTATCTTTTTATTTATTTTGACGTGTTAGTTAATTAGGTGTGATTTTTAGGGGGTTAAAAACAATAAGTATTTAATTTACTCGCCTTGTGTAAATAAATAATGGCAGCTGTAAATTTTTATCGTGATTTTTTTAACGCATTTAGATTGAGTTACAAGTGCTAGTTATATACTATTTATAATATATATTGTTGCACCGTTATAGCAGGTAATGTTAGTTCGGTATTTGATTGGAGAATGTGCGTGATATCTGTTGCCAATAATGAACCTTTACAGGTTATTCAACTTAGTGATGGTGAAAATTTAACAGCTGAGATTTTGCCATTTGGCGCAATAATAAAAAGTATTAAATTTAAAAATCAAGAAATGACACTTAGCGTAGACGATCCGCATTACTATCTTGAAAACCCATTTTATTTAGGCGCTACCGTTGGTCGATATGCTAATCGTATTGCCGAGGGGCATTTTAGCTTATCAGGTACGCCGTATCAGTTAGAAAAAAACAACGGTTCTAATAGTTTGCATGGCGGCGTAAAGGGCTTTAATAAGGCACTTTGGCAAGTTATTCAGCAAAGCGAGAATGAGGTTGAGCTTTACTATTGCGCCGAAGATGGCGAGGAGGGTTTTCCTGGTCAATTAGAAGTGTGGCAAACGATTACTGCAACTAACGGTCAATTAGCATTATGCTTTAAAGCTACGTGCGATAAAGAAACCCTCGTAAACCTTACCAATCATTGCTATTTCAATCTTGAAGGCAGCGATACTATCACTAATCATTTATTGCAAGTTAACGCTACGCATTACTTACCTATTGATGACAACAGTATTCCATTTGAAGAGGCAGCTGCTGTTAAAAATAGTTGCTTTGACTTTACACAGGCTAAACCAGTGGGTGGTGCACTGTCACAAAATCATCCACAGTTAGACGCAGGTTTTGGGTTTGATCATTGTTATGTATACAAAAATGACAACAAACTTAAGGCAATGGCTAAATTAACATCTACACTTACCAATATTAATTTAGCACTGTTTAGTACCCAGCCTGGTATGCAGCTTTACACGGCTAATTTTGTTGATTTACCTTTTAAAGCACGCCAAGCGCTATGCTTAGAAGCGCAAAATTGGCCTGATGCTCCAAACCGTGAAAATTTTCCAAAAGCTAATTTATTACCTGATGAAGTATATAACCAGACTATTATTTACGCATTTTCATAACAAACTCAATGTTTTGATGTTAATTTAAAGAAAACAAAAAGAAAAAATATAGTAATTAAAAGCTACTCAAACTTGAGTAAAAGGTTGCACTTTTTATCAATTTAAAGTATTTATAATATAAATAGTATTTGAAGCTATTTACACCACACAACGACACAATGACTACACACAATCAGGAGTTTTTAAAAATGATAATTAACAATACGTTATCGTTCAACAAGAAAACCGTACTCAGTATTGCTATCACCGGCATATTGGCAAGCGGGAGCGTTGCAGCCCAAGGAGCTGAAGGCGACACACCTACAGTAGTAAATGAAGATGTTGAAGTTATCGCAGTAACGGGTATCCGCAGCAGTTTACGTTCGTCAATGTTAGATAAAAAAGCGTCTAATGTTGTAACCGACGGGATAAAAGCAGAGGACCTTGGTAAATTTCCTGATTTAAATGTAGCAGAATCACTACAGCGTATTACGGGTGTTGCAATTGACCGTAGTGGTGGTGAAGGGCAAGCCGTAACTATTCGTGGTTTTGGTCCACAATTTAATACTGTATTAGTGAATGGTCGTCAATTAGCGACTGATAGTTCAGGTCGTGAATTTAATTTTGATGTATTAGCAGCCGACCAAATTACCGGTGCTGATATTTATAAAAGTAATAGCGCAAAATTACAAGAAGGCGGTATTGGCGGTACGGTTAACGTAACCACAGCACGACCTTTTGATTTTAGTGGCTTACATGTAATTGGTTCTGTTAAGGGAATGTATGAAACCTTATCTGAAGAAACCTCTCCATCAGCTTCGTTTTTAATTAGTAATACATTTAATGAAGATAAGCTGGGCGTACTTTTTGCTATTACGAATCAACAACGCAAACTACAAAACAACCAAATATTGACAGCAGGTTGGCGTGGTGGTCAAACAATTTCAAACTCTCGTGATGGTGTATTGTTTGAAGACGCTTATATCCCTCGTAACTGGGATCAAGTAGTTGATGAGCAAGACCGTGAACGTACTAACGCAAGTTTAGTATTGCAATACGCACCATCTGAAGACGTAACAGTAACTGTTGATGGTCTAATTTCTAAATTTGAAGTTGACTCAACAGTACGCGATTTAGCATCTTGGTTTGAACCAGATCGTGTTGGTAGCGCAACGATTGACCCAGAAACAGGCACTCTTTTATCGTTCACACAAGAAATTGGTTTAAGTTCAGGTAGTGGCGATCCGGCATCTGACTTTGTATCGCATACACGTAATTCACGCGATGTAACTAATAAAGCGTACGGTATCAATGTTGATTGGCAAGTAAATGAATCGCTAAAAGCAGTTTTAGATGTATCGCATTCTACAGCTGAAAATAACCGTGCGGGTCAAGACCGCTTCAACGTAGTTGGCATTATTAATAGCTATAGTTTTGATGGGACAGGAAGTGTACCTTCAGTAATACATGATGGTTTTGAAAATGGTTCATTGCCAGATCCGAGTCTTGCGCGTCTTCACTATAACGAAATTGGTAATCAATTTACTGACGAAGATGAAATTACAGAATTTAAAGCTGATTTTGTATACGTACCAGACAGAGGACCACTTGAGGCAATAAACTTTGGTGCATACCGTCAAGAACGTGAAAAAGCGAGCTTTCAAGTATTTGGTAGCCAATGTCAATTTTGTGGTTACGGAACAGAAGCACCACTTGATGCAATTGATTTTGAAGCCTATACAGCAAGTAACTATTTTCCAGGTTTAATTGATACATTTTACAGCTACGATGGCGATAAAATGCTTGATTACCTAGCGGATCAAGGCTTCCCTGTTGAGCCAACTCTGCAAAATAACCGTTATAAAATTAACGAAGACGTTACTAGTTTATACATGGACTTTACGCTGGGCTTTGACTTAGCCGATATGCCTGTAACAATTAACTTTGGTGCGCGTTACTCTGAAACTGATATTGAAGTAGCGGCAGTACAAAGTTTTATCTCTGATATTGTTCCAACATCTGATGCAACATTATTTGCAAACGTATTTGGCCCGGCTACAGATATTGCTGAGGGAACTAGCTACTCTAATTTACTTCCTTCAATGAATGTTAAATTTGAACTACAAGATAATATGATTTTACGCTTTGCTGCGTACGATAGTATTACTCGTCCAACGATGTCTCAGTTATCGCCAGCAACTAACTTTAACGAACCTCGCCGTCAAAACTTAACAGCAAGTGGTGGTAATCCAAACCTTAAGCCGTTCCAATCAGAAAACTGGGATATCTCTTATGAGTGGTATTACAACGACGCTAACTTGTTTAGCTTTGCTGTATTTAGTAAAGAAGTTGACGACTTTATTGTGACGTTAACGAACGACGAAACATACAATATTACTGATAGAACAGGTCCAGATTTTAACTGTAGCACTGCAAACTCAGATTTATGTTCAAGCGATGTGGTTGCTTCAACTGATGAGCTAAATGGTAGTTCAGAAGTATATAACGTAACACGCCCTCAAAATGGTGAATCAGCTAAGGTTACTGGTTACGAAATTGGTGTAACGCATATCTTTGATAATGGCTTTGGTATTATTGCTAATGCAACTGTAGTTGATAGTGACATTAGTATTTCTGAAGATTCTACAGAAACATTTGCACTTGAAGGTTTAGGCGACTCACAAAACTTAATTTTGTTTTATGAGCAAGATACCTGGCAAGCACGTATCGCATTTAACAACCGAGAAGGCTTTTTACGCTTAGTTGATAATGGTTTTAATGGTGAACCAGTGAACGTTGATACATACGGTCAATGGGATATTAGTGCAAGTTACGATATTAACGAGAACTTTACGGTTTTTGCTGAAGGTATCAATATTACCGAAGAAGAGTTAGTGCAAACTGGACGCTTCGATAATCAAATTTACTCAGTAGAAGATAACGGTTCACGTTACGCATTTGGTATTCGCGGAACGTTTTAATTGATAAAAAGAGGTTAGGGCATGTTTATCTTTCGAGATTAAATTTGCGGATGCGTGTTTTGCTTTTAGGCAAAACACGCCCTAGTTAGCCTTTTAGTTTTCATTGCAGTCCTCATGAGGTACTGCTACTAATAAGGTTGCTCTCACATTAAGTGTGTAGTTAATTAAATTTGTTTTAATGAAAGCTATTTTAGCAAGTGCCCAAAAGGGCACTTGTTACATAAAATATTATCAATAAATACTCAAAGAGTAGCGCACTATGAATAAAGCAGTAAAAACAGTAGCAGTAATAGGTGGTGGCACAGCTGGTTGGTTAAGTGCTGCTATTATTGCTTCTTATCACCAAAGCCAATCTGGTGAAGGTTTAAAGGTAATGCTAGTTGAGTCTTCTGATATTCCAACTATTGGAGTAGGCGAGGGCACATGGCCAACAATGAAAAATACACTTCAGCAAATTGGTTTGCGCGAAGTTGATGTATTTAAAGCCTGTAACGCAACTTTTAAGCAAGGTGGTAAATTTGTAAATTGGACTCATGGAAATGATGACTTTTATTACCACCCATTTACTGTACCGCTAGGCTATGGCCGAATAGATTTAGCCCCTTATTTAGATAATGTTGAAAACTTTGCACAGCAAACCAACTTTCAGCATGACATTTGCGAATCCAGCTTAGCTCCTCGTGGAATTACTCAGGGTGAATATCAAGGTAATTGTAATTACGCATATCATTT
This sequence comes from Pseudoalteromonas sp. SWXJZ94C, assembly GCF_015864385.1. Classification (NCBI taxonomy): domain Bacteria; kingdom Pseudomonadati; phylum Pseudomonadota; class Gammaproteobacteria; order Alteromonadales; family Pseudoalteromonadaceae; genus Pseudoalteromonas; species Pseudoalteromonas sp. SWXJZ94C. The sequence goes on along the minus strand of NZ_JADYXF010000032.1, from coordinate 53,570 downwards.
AGATGCAGGCGCTTTTGCTGAAATGCTTAAACAGCATTGTAAAAGTAAGCTTGGCGTAGAGCATATTATTGGCACTGTTGATCACGTTAAGCTTGATGACGATGGCGCTATAAATCACCTTACCTTAAAAGATCAAACTCACATTATAAACGCCGATTTATTTATAGACTGCACCGGCTTTTCATCTTTGTTATTGGGTCAAGCGCTCAACGTACCATTTAAAAAAATGGACCACGTGCTATTTAACGACAGCGCACTCGCTATGCAAGTTCCTTACGATGAAAACGAGCGTACACTTGCCAGTCATACCATTGCAACGGCGCAAAATGCAGGTTGGATTTGGGATATTGGTTTAACTCACCGCCGTGGCGTAGGGCATGTATATTCAAGCAAGTTCTTATCAGATGACGAAGCTGAGCAAAACCTACGACATTACTTAGGCGATGCTGCAAAAGGTTTAACTGCGCGAAAAATCAGTTTTGAATCAGGGTACCGTGAAAAGTTTTGGCATAAAAACTGTGTTGCTATAGGTATGTCGGCAGGATTTGTTGAGCCACTTGAAGCGACGGCTATTATGCTTGTTGAAATTTCAGCGCGCTTTGTTGCAGAGCATATGCCAGCCGATACACAAGTAATGCCTATTGTTGCTAAACGCTTTAACGAGCAAATGGGTTACCGTTGGCAGCGTATTATTGATTTTTTAAAGCTGCATTACATGCTAACTAAGCGTTCAGAACCTTATTGGCAAGCACATGTTAAACCCGACACTATTCCACAAAGCTTACAAGAAGACCTGTTGGTTTGGGGGAGTCGCGGTCCACTTATTCAAGACTTTCATGGCGCATTAGAGTTATTTCCCGCCGCTAGTTATCAATATGTTTTATACGGCATGGGCTTTAAGCCAGATTTTACTAAGCAAGCGTATTTACATACACAGCATACGCAAGCAAAACAAATTATTGAACGTAACAGCCAGCTAACACAGCAGATGTTGCAAACTTTGCCGCCGCACCGCGCTTATATAGAGCAGTGGTTGGCAGCTAACCCAGTTTAAGGATGTGTGAAGATGGCAATTAAAGAATTATCAAACACAGAGCACAAAGCATTAAAAATTAGTCCCGATGCGGCAGCTATTTACGCTTCAACTCAGCATTTACTTAATTTAAGAGCAACTGAAGTAGCTAAAATGACGTGCGACCTCCCTGTATTTTTTGCACGTAATGCACAAAATGGTAGCTACACACTGTCGGCGCTAACTAGTTTTAATGCAAATCAAAATTTATTGGTAAATAACACAAAATGGCAGGCACTTTACACACCAGTGTGCATGCAATCCTACCCACTTTATTTATTAACGCGCGAAGCTAATAGCAGTGATTACTTTGTTGCTATAGATGAGCAAAGCTCAGTAGTAAATACAACTCAAGGTGAAGCGTTATTTGATGGAAACGCAAACCCAAGTTTATTTTTAAGCGCACAACAAAAGCTACTTGAGGGCGATTTAAAAAATGACTACCTCACTTATCAATTTACACAAGAGTTAGCACGTTTAGGACTCATAAAAAATATTGATATTGTTTTGCAGTTTGAACAAGGCGAAACCCAAACTATTCAAGGTTTGAGCACTGTTGACGAAGACAAACTGCAAACGCTCGATAACGACACTATTGTTAGCTTACAAAAGCAAGGTTACTTAAATGTGCTAAATAGCATGTTAATTTCACTTTTTCAGCTCAATGCCTTAGTAAAACTTCATAATCTGCATCCAGAACTTAAGCCTTTAAAGCAAATTAAATTAGAACTAAGTCGGGATGCGCACGCGCTATAGCGTGTCTATTTTCACACACATATAAGAGACACACACATGTCAGATAACATTTTACAGTTGGTGGTTTTTGTTTTTGTCACCGCTTTAATTGGTGGCCTTACTTATTGGAAATGCCGAGGCCAAAATCGTAATAACGGACAAAGCCAAACCAAAGAGTATTTTTTAGCAGGCGGTGGCCTTACTTGGATGTTTGTTGCAGGTTCAATCACATTAACTAATTTAAGTACTGACCAACTTGTAGGTATGAATGGTAACCAAATGGCTTTGCTTGTTTGGTGGGAGCTTGCAGCAATTATAGGTTTGATTATTTTAGCCAAAGTGTTCATTCCTGTTTATTACAAATACAACTGTACAACCACCACGGAGCTTTTAGAAAAGCGCTATAACAACAAACATATTCGCGCTGTTATTGGGGGGTTATTCTTTTTAGGTAATGCGCTTATTTATATGCCGGCTGTAATTTATTCTGGTGCGCTATTTATGCAAACCATGTTTAAGGTGGATATTCCGCTAATGTACATTGCCACTGCATTTGCCATTGTTGGTGCTGTTTATGCGTTTTTTGGTGGTTTACGTGCAGTTGCAGTGTCTGATACTTACAACGGCTTGCTTGTACTCGGTATGGCAGTTTTAGTGGTGTTTTTGGCACTTAATGCCATTGATTATGACTTTACGGGTATACCACAGGAACGTTTAACATTAATTGGCGATGCTGATTCACCTATTCCGTGGCCAACACTTTTAACCGGCATGATCTTTATTCAAATGTATTACTGGGGTACTAACCAAACAATTACACAACGAGCAATGGCTGCACCTAATGTTAAAGAAGCGCAAAAAGGTATATTTGCAGCAGCGGGCATTCGCTTTTTAATCGTACCTGCAATTGTAGTATTACCGGGTATTATTTCTTTTAAACTTTATGGCGATATTGGTGACGCTGCTTATGGTCGAATTGTTGGTGACGTAATGCCAACATGGTTGACTGGTGTATTTGCAGCAGCAATGGCAGCAGCTGTTCTATCTACTTACAACAGCTTATTAAACTCAGCAACGGCATTGTATGTGTGTGATATTCACGAAGCTTACTTTAATAAAGAGCCAAGTGTTGTAAAGCTAAGTGGTTACGTAACATTGCTACTAACAAGCTTAACGCTTGTACTTGTGCCAATTTACCAGCAAGCCGATAGTATTATTAACTTACTACAACAATTAAATGGCTTATTAAGTATGCCGATATTCTCTATTTTTGTAGTGGGCTTATTATTTAAAAATGTTGATGCGCGTGCGGGTATTGCAGCGGTAATTTTAGGTGTGGCTATGTACGGTATGCTTACGTTTGCAAATTCACCACTACATACTGATATTCATTACATTCACTTAATGCCAATTACCCTCATTGTATGTGTGGCTTTTGCATTAATAGTAAATAAAGTGGTGTTTGGTTTAAACGCGCAGTGGGCAGGTAAAACACCGGAGCTAGATAGCGCAGCGCAAGTACAAAAATAGATTAAAGATAATTTAAGCTGACAAAATCGGTCATAGGAATTCCTTGGCCGATTTTTTATATATATCAAAAAGCAGTAACTGTACTTTTGAGTTAAGGTTAATTTAATACTTTTTATTGCAGTGGTACTTCCAGTGAGTTTATCTGACTATTTGTGATGTAAAGACTATTAAAACCTAATTTATATGATATATACTATTATTATTGAAAGTCACTGTCTGACCGATCGTGTCTCAAGCAATAATAAATGAGTTTACACACAAAATCACTGACTCACACACTCGCATTATTTAACTCGTAATAGATTAAGAGGATAGGAGAATTATGGCCGACATTAAACCATTCTTTCGATTAGACAGCGCTAACAGCACCGTTATTTTCGACTGCCAGAGCAAAACACCGGCGTTACTGTATTTTGGTAAGCGCCTATCTGAGCAAACAACAGAAGCAATGCTAACTCAGCTTGCTACTCGCCAAGAAGTTAAATGTGCAGTTGTTGAAGAGGCACCTATTTCTCTTTCTCCATTATTGGGCGAAGGCTTTACTGGCGCACCAGGTCTTGAACTAGTAAATGACTCAATCGCATGGTCAGCAGGTCCAACGCTTAAAGAAGTTCGCCAACCTACCAGCTCAACTGTTGAGTTTGTAAGTGTTGATGAGTTACGTGGTATTGAACTTGTGCATAGCATTACACTCGACTACAACAGCGATGTACTGAGTGCGCATACGGTATTAACTAACTTAAGCGATTTACCGCTACAAGTTAATTACTGTGCAGCACCTACTTTTCAGTTACCAGATAGCGTAAGCAAAATAGTGAGCTTTGAAGGTCGTTGGTCAAACGAGTTTCAACGTCAATCGGTTGATTTATTTTTAGGAAGTTTTGTACGCGAAAACCGTAAAGGCAAAACATCACACGATGTATTCCCTGGCTTATTAGTGCATAACGAAAATGCAGGCGAGCAGCACGGCGAGTGTTATGGTTTTCACTTTGGTTGGAGCGGCAATAATAAACTACGCGCAGAGCTTTTAGCTGAAGGTCGTCGTTACGTGCAAATGGGCGAGTTATTATTACCTGGTGAGCTTACGCTTGCTAAAGGTCAAACATATCAAAGCCCAAGTATTTATGGCTCGTTTTCGAGCGAGGGTTTTAGTGCGCTTTCTCGTAATTTTCATCGTTTTGTTAAAGCTAATTTACTTAGCCAAGCGCAACGTGAAAAAACACGCCCTGTGCATTACAACACGTGGGAAGGCATATACTTTGATCACGACGTAGACACGCTTAAGCAACTAGCCGACAAAGTAGCCCCGTTAGGTATTGAGCGTTTTGTACTTGATGATGGTTGGTTTAAGGGTCGTCGTGGCGACAATGCGGGGCTGGGTGATTGGACAGTAGATTATGAAATTTACCCCGATGGTTTATCACCAATTATTGACCATGTAAATAGCTTGGGTATGGAGTTTGGTATTTGGTTTGAACCAGAAATGGTCAACCCTGATAGCGATTTATACCGTGCGCATCCAGATTGGGTTTTAGGCTCTGAAAACAACGAACAATTGAGCTTTAGAAATCAGTTAGTACTTGATTTAACTCGCTCTGAGGTTGTTGAGTACTTATACAAAGCAATTGACGATATTTTAGTTGAATATCCAACTATTAAGTACATTAAGTGGGATATGAACCGTGATATTAACCATGCAGGAAACTTTGCAGGTAAACCAGCGGTGCACCAGCAAACATTGGCGCTTTATCGTTTAATTGACCGCATTAAAGCCGCGCACCCAGGGCTTGAAATAGAAAGCTGTTCGTCTGGTGGTGCGCGCGTAGATTATGGTGTACTGGCACACACAGACCGTGTATGGACGTCAGATTCTAATGATGCGCTAGATCGCCTTGAAATACAGCGTGGGTGTTCGTTCTTTTTCCCATCGTCGGTAATGGGCGCTCACGTAGGTCCGCGAGATTGTCATATTACAGGGCGTAACGTCAGTATTGAAATGCGTGCTGCGGTATCACTGTTTGGTCATATGGGGATAGAAATGGACCCACGTGAACTGAACGATCACGAATACAATGCACTTAAAGCGGCAATAGCACTTCACAAAGAGCATCGCGACTTTATTCATAGCGCCGATTTATACCGCCTTGATAGCGACGATTTATCAATTAACTTTGGTTTAATTGATGAGCAAAAAACAAAAGCGTTATTTGCGTATAACAGTGTTCGTGAAACACCGCGTACAGCGCCTAATAAATTGCGTTTTGTTGGTTTGGATACTGATGCGCAGTACACACTCAATTTAGTGTGGCCGGTAAAATTTGAAGAATATCGTCCCTCTTCTATGACTGCGGTAAATGGTCAAACGTTTACAGGTGAAGCGCTAATGCAGTTTGGTTTACAAATGCCAATCTCATTCCCACAAACATCACTTATTTTTGAACTTACAAAAGCTTAGTTTTTAACGTAGGCAGCAAAAAGGGAGCTAATTAGCTCCCTTTTTTAATCTGTTAAAAGTAACTTTTTACTACACCAGCTTTGATTCAATAAGCTCAAGTGCTTCTTCTAAAATAGTTTCTACCGCTTTTTTTGCACGCTCAGGATTACGCGATTTAATTGTATCTAAAATATCAGCATGTTTTGCTACATCAGCACCTGGCACACCTTTAATATGGTTAGTGTAGCGAATACTTACGCGTAATGCGGTGCTAATAAATTCAGTTAATTGTACAAAAAAGCGATTGTTACTTGCCACTAATATGCTGGTATGAAAAGCAATATCTGCTTCAAGAGGATCGTCTAATCCTTCATCGGCATCAGCCATGCGTGCAAGGGCGTTATCAATTTCAGCTAATTGCTCTTCAGTTGCGGTCATTGCAGCAAGCGCTGCGGCTTGTGGCTCTAAAGCAACACGGACCTGAGTAAATTCTTTTAATAATGAAAGTGACGGTTTGCTGCTTAAAATCCAACGCAGTACGTCGGTATCAAACATGTTCCAGCTGCTTTCTGGCAATACGCGAATACCTTGCTTAGGGCGTGATGAAATTAACCCTTTAGCAGAGAGCATTTTTACAGCTTCGCGAGTGGCGCTGCGGCTCACATCGTATTTAATACATAAGTCAGCCTCTGATGGCAGACCTTCACTTACAGGATAAACGCCACGCACAATAGCAAAACCCAAATCGTGGGTTAGTTGGTGTGTTAAGTTTTGGCGAGGTTGGCTTTTCATTGTGCGAATTTCCGAGTTCATTATTGCTTGGTTATATATCATATATCATATTAATGTACGTAAGGATATGATATAAACTTTTTATTAGCTAAATATTTTAACACAGCAATAACAACTTAGTTTGGCTCTTTATACTGTAAATGTAAGTTTATAAAGAGTTTAAATAAAATTGAAAATGCGCTGTATGGAGAGTTGAATTTGAACACCCTAGCTCAATATCATAGTCTTTCTGGTAAAGTTATTTTTATTACTGGTGGTGCTTCTGGCATCGGAAGAGCAATGGTCGAATCATTTGCTAAGCAAAAGGCTAAAGTTGCTTTTATTGATATCGACGATGATTCTGCGCAGGCGCTCATTAACGATCTCCCAAATGCTAACATATGGTACAGGCAAGTAGATGTAACCGACTCTCATGCTTTGCAGCAATCATTAGTTGATGCGTGTGCAGCCCTTGGAAGCGTAAATGTATTAGTTAACAACGTAGCTAACGATCGTCGCCAAGCAAGTGAAGACGTTACCGTTCAAGATTGGGATCAGTGCCTGAAAATTAATTTAAATCCAGCTTTTTTTGCCTCGCAAGTTGCTATGTCGTTTATGCAGCAAGAAGGTGCCGGTAGCATAATAAACTTTAGCTCTATTAATGCCATTATGGGGCAGCCTCAAATGGCGGGTTATGTAACGGCTAAAGCTGGGCTTATAGGTATGACCAAAGCATTAGCACGTGATTATGGCGAATTTGGTATTAGGGTAAATGCTATTTTACCTGGTTGGGTTGCCACCGACCGCCAATTAGCAAGCTGGTTTACCCAAGCCGAGCAGGTTAAATGGATGGAAGCCATGGCACTTAAAAAGCTCGTTACTCCAGAAGATGTTGCTAACTTAGCGATGTTTTTAGCGGCGGATGAAAGCAGTATGATCACCGGGCAAAGTATTAAAATTGACGGTGGGAGACTCTAAAGTTTGACTACTTCATCTCTTTTTATAGCCGTAGATTGGGGGACCAGTCATTTGCGCGCCTATTTGTGCCGTGTTAACGCACAACAACCACTCATGTTGCTTGAGCAACGAGACGGACCTGGTGTTGTAAAATCTAGCCAAAATTTTGAGCAAACTCTCCTCAATACTATTGAGCCTTGGAGTGAGCAATACGGAAAAGTACCTGTTTACATTGCAGGGCAAATTACCTCAAGTATAGGTTGGCATGAAACGCCTTATTTAGAATGCCCTATTAATCCAGAAAGCTTACTTGATGCTGCTATTAGCTTTGATTGTGCAGGGCATACTATTAAAGCGTTACCGGGCACAAAATGCACCTTACAAAATACGTTGTTTGATGTAATGCGCGGTGAAGAGCTGCAAATATTAGGGTTTTTAAAACAAAATCCAGAGTATCAACAGGGTAAAATATTACTGTGTTTACCAGGTACACATACTAAGTGGGTACTTATAAACCATGGTGAAATAATCTGCTTTAAAACCGCAATGACGGGCGAGTTATACGATTTACTGTGCCATCAAAGTGTTTTAATACCAAGCGACTGTGAAGAAGGCTGTTTTGATTGGAGAGCATTTGAACAAGGCTGCGAGCTTACTCTTGGTAGTGATAGCGGTAATTTAGCGCATGGTATTTTTAGTGTGCGTACTCGTCAGCTTTCAAAAGAGTTAACACCGGTGCAAGCTAAAGCTTATTTATCGGGCGTGTTAATTGGCAGCGACGTACGAGCAGCTCGCCATGCAAGCGAGTGGCAGCTACTAAGTGATACCCAAGTTGTAGTAGTGGGGACTAAACAGCTCAATAAATGTTTTTCTACTGCGCTTAATCAAATAGGCGTTAAGTGTGCTGAGTTTGATATTAAAGCAGCCACATTGAGCGGTTTTAACTTTTTATATAACCGAGAAAATAAAACCCCTTTATAACGCTTAAGCTATAAAGGGGTTTTACGGGAAGTTATTAAAAATTATTAAAGATTATTAAGCGCTTTTAGCTGCTTTGCTTTGTTCAATATAATTATTAAGCGATGCAGTTTGGGCTTCATTAAAGCGCAAACCTAACTTTGTACGGCGCCATAATATGTTATATGCGTTTTCTGCCCATTCTTCGTTTAATAAAAAATCGACCTCTGCTGCAAATAAATTATGACCAAAGTCTTGCCCTAAATCGCTTAATTGCTTTGCGTTACCTAAAACATTTTCAGCTCGTGTACCGTAAGTACGTAAAAAGCGGTTTAACAGTATTTGTGGTAACCAATTATAGCGGGTTTGCAATTGAGCTTTGAGTGCTTTTACCGAGCTAAAATCGCCACCTGGTAAAGCGCTATGCTTAGTCCATGCTTCGCTCATTTGTGGGTAAAAATCTTCAAGCTTATTAACCGCAGCTTCTGCAAGTTTACGATAAGTGGTAATTTTTCCGCCAAATACGCTTAGTAATGGCGTGTGTTTACCTTCGCTAGAAAGCTCTAGTTTATAGTCGCGAGTAACTGCTTGTGCATTAACTGATTCGTCATCAAGTAATGGGCGTACACCCGAAAAAGTATGCACTATGTCTTGGCGTTTAATTGGCGTTTTAAAGTAGTTATTAGTGATATCGATAAGGTAATCAATTTCTTCTTCACTAATTTTTACATCCTGTGGGGCACCTTTGTGCTCAACATCGGTTGTGCCAATAAGTGAGAAGTCATCTTCAAACGGAATAACAAATACAATACGCTGATCTTTGTTTTGTAAAATATAAGCTTGTGGCTCGTCGTGAATGCGCGGTACTACTATGTGGCTACCTTTTACAAGGCGAATATTTTGTGGCGACTTTTCTTCAAGTGCTTCATCAAATAATTTAGCAACCCAAGGACCCGCCGCATTTACAATACCTTTAGCCGAAATAGCATAGCGAGATTGAGTACTTTGTTGCTCAAGAGTTACTTGCCATTTGTTTTCTTCGCGATGCGCTTTTACACACTTGGTTTGCGTGGCAATTACAGCACCTTTTTGTTGCGCTGCTAGTGCATTTAAAATAACTAAACGAGAGTCATCAACCCAACCATCTGCGTATTCAAACCCTTTAGTAATTGAAGGCTCTAACACGCTATGCTCACCAAATTTTATACTTTTAGATGCTGGTAAGGTAACGCGTTTAGCTAAATTGTCGTACATAAACAAGCCAATACGAATCATCCAAGCTGGGCGTAAATGCTTTTGATGTGGCAATCTAAATGTAAGCGGCCACATAATGTGTGGAGCGTTTTTTAAAAGTACTTCACGCTCAGCTAGCGCTTCTTTTACTAATCTAAATTCGTAGTGCTCAAGGTAGCGCAGACCGCCGTGAATAAGCTTAGAGCTATTTGAAGACGTTGCACACGCTAGGTCTGACTGTTCGCACAAAAGTACTTTAAGTCCTCTCCCTGCAGCATCTGCAGCTATGCCTGTGCCGTTTACGCCGCCACCGATGACTAGTAAGTCATATTCGTTATCTGCTAATTTCACCGAGCACCCTTTTTTATTTGTAATATAAATAATACATATAGCATCATAAAGCCGCTGTTTTCATTTGACAATAGAAAACTCAGTTTTTTATTAGTTAACTTTTGCGCTGATCCATTTGTAATTTAGGGCAGTAAAACACGCCTTTTTAACCTAATATTTAACGAGGTTAAAAAGGCAAAATGACTAAAAATGTAGCTTTAGCCATTTGGATTTACTGCGGGCAGTTTTTATTTGTTAAACACACTTGGGCTACGCAATGCTGCCATTTTGCATATAAATCGTTGCGCTCGTCGGCGCTCATGGTTGGTTCAAAACGACGGTCACATGTCCACATTTTAGATAGCTGCTCAGTTGACTCGTAAACACCTGTTTGTAAGCCTGCTAAATAAGCAACACCTAAGGAGGTTGTTTCGGTTACTGTAGGGCGCTCAACAGTGGCACCTAAAATGTTTGATAAAAAGGTCATTACCCAATTATTTTTAACCATACCGCCATCTACGCGAAGCACACTTGGGCGCAAACCGTCACGTTCCATCGCTTTTTGTAAATCTTTGGTTTGATAGCCAACCGATTGCAGCGCTGCAGCAACTATGGTGCTAATACCTGAGTCACGCGTAAGACCCAAAATAGCGCCGCGTGCATTAGGGTCCCAGTAAGGAGCGCCTAAACCAGTAAACGAGGGAACTAAAAACACACCATGATCGAGCGGTACATCTTTTACCATCGACTCACTTTCGCCAGCATGACTAAGTAACTTTAAGCCTTCAACAATCCACTGCATGGTTGCACCCGCCATAAAAATACTGCCCTCAATGGCGTAGGTTGGTTTTCCATTTAAACGATAGGCAACGGTAGTTAGTAAGCGGTTTTCAGAAGTAAGCGCTTTTTCGCCGGTGTTAAGCATTAAAAAGCAGCCCGTACCATACGTACTTTTTGCCATGCCTTGCTCAAAACATGCATGACCAACAAGTGCTGCTTGTTGATCGCCTGCTATACCACATACGCGAATTGGTGCACCAAAAATATCAGCGCTCGTTGAGCCAAACTCATCAGCTGAGTCCATCACTTCTGGCAGCATCGACTCTGGAATATCGAATAATTCTAGAAGTTCTTGATCCCATTGCTGCGTATGAATATTAAATAACATAGTGCGCGATGCATTGGTTGCATCGGTACGATGTTCTTTTCCGTCAGTTAGCTGCCAAAGTAGGTAGGTATCAACTGTACCAAACGCAAGTTCGCCAGCAAGCGCTTGTTCGCGTGCGCCCTCAACATTATCTAAAATCCAACGGATTTTAGTGGCTGAAAAATACGGGTCGAGCAATAAGCCTGTTTTATCGCTTATAGTTTGGCAAAGCTCATCGGTAGTTAAGCTTTCGCAGTAGTCGCTGGTGCGTCTATCTTGCCAAACAATCGCGTTATAAATAGTTTTGCCTGTTTTTTTATTCCACACTAAAGTGGTTTCGCGTTGGTTAGTGATACCAATAGCGATAATTTCTTCAGGTTTTACATCATTTTTAGCGAGTACTTCGCGGCTGGTGCTAAGCACTGTTTGCCAAATATCGTTAGGATCGTGTTCAACCCAGCCATTTTGTGGAAAATGCTGAGGAAATTCTTGTTGTGCTGTACCAAAAACGTCTGCATCTTTTGTAAACAAGATGGCACGAGAGCTTGTGGTTCCTTGATCAATTGAGAGTATGTATTTGGACATATTTATTAATATTATTTATCTTATATATAGCTAGATTGCCTTTAACTGTGACTAATGGCAATGGTTTTTTCTTAAAATATCTGACTAAAAAGTAAACGTACTTGTTTTTACTAATAACTGTTTAGTAAAAGATGTTTTACTTTAGATAATTTTAAGTGCGAGCACGGCTATTTAAAAAAATAGCCGTGTTGGTTAAGTTACTTAGCGTGTGGTTTAGCTTGCTGCCAATCCATGCCGGTAGAAAAGCGATTATCAAACCCGCGCCACTGTGGCAGTGGCTTAGCGTCAACTACAGCTTGGTCGCCGTTTTGTGGCAAGTCTAAATATTCACATTGGCTGGTTATACCTTTTACATGGCAGTCCATCATTGCAAGTACAAAGTGCTTGTTGGTTTCGTTAATTGTACGCATAGACCACGATGGCTCGTAGTAATGACCTATATCTAATTCACTACTGCTTTTTGCAATAGCGGGAGCAGGGTGAGGTGCAATATTGTGGCGGGCATTTTTGTAAGTAAGCATATACTTATCTTGGCTGCCTGTTTGGTTATATAGGCTTTTAATGCCCTCATAACCCGAAATGTCATCTAAGTTACCAGCTACATAAAGTGAAGGTACTTTAATATTCTGCATAGCTTTGGCATCAAATATAGCGTACTGTCCGCCCCATGGTGCAAAGGCAACCATTGCTTTTATACGTGGGTCTACTTTTGGATTTTGATATTGCCCACCAGCGCAGCTGTTTAGTAATTGTTGTACTTTTTGAATTTGAGCAGGGTCTTTCATACCAGTAAACATTGCCGTTGTTTGCTCATTAAATGCATAACATCCACCAATGGTATTTACTGCACCATAGCCACCCATTGAATAGCCAATTACACCAGCGCTTTTGTTATCTACTTGCTTACTTGCAAAGTTGTTTTGTTCGTTAAAGTAATTAATAACAAACTGCTGATCGCGTGAGCGATTTATAAGGGTGCTGAAAAAGCCTGAGAACGGCGCGCTTTTAAAATCAACATCAGCGTTAGTTGAATCAGTATGATCAATCGCTGCAACAATGTAGCCGTGAGACGCTAAGTGCTCGCCTAAGTAGTACATAATTGTGCGGTAACCGGTATAACCGTGGGAAAGCACTATAACAGGGTAGTGCTCTTTATTATTAATTGCGACATCGCGCATGGCGTCGGCTTGCAGGGTAAACTTTTTACCGGTACGAGTTATATCGCTGTAGCTTGTAAGCTCAGTATTGGCTGTATTTGCAGCCGGATACCACACTTCTATTTTTAAAGGGCGGTCTTTTTGAGTTTGTGTAGCAGGATCAAATTGCGCAGGGTTAACTAAATCAAGTGTCTGCACGCCTACTTTGTAACTTCCTTTAGCTGCAAGCTCTGGCAATACTTCGCTAGTGATTGGCGGATATAGTTGCTCAGGCTCATTAGATGCAGCAACAGCTACACTCGCAGATAGACTGCACGTAGCTAACAATATGGCTTTTGAAAGCCCTTTTAATTTGTGTGTAGTTGTCATTGTGTATCCTTGTTGTGTATTTTTATTTTTTAATTTTGAGCTCTGCTGATTCTACGTTACGGCTGTATTGCAGCTGCCATTGGGCTCTTAAAGAGTCCATTATGTTCATCACGCGCAAACTTGTAGAAAGCCCAAGTACGCTACTTTGAGTTTGTTTTTGTAGTATGCATTGTGTGACATGCGCAATTTCAAACTTAAAGTTTTCATCATCGTTAAAGTCAAAATCAAACTGTTGTGCAGCTTGGCTGTTAATGTATAGCTCTATACGCTTAGCACTTACAAATTCAGGTAAACGAATAAAACCATGCTCACCATAAATTAATGCATCGGTTGGGCCGCTTTGCTGTAGTGCACTTGATAGCTGGGCAAATTGTCCGTTACCGTAATCAATAATAGCAACACTTCGCTCATCAACACCGGTTACGCTTTTATGTACTAATGATTTAATTTGCTCAGGGGCTTTGTTAAACACCACGTCAGCAATCGAAATAGGGTAAATACCTAAATCGAGTAGGGCGCCACCAGCCGTTGCAGGATTCATTAAGCGGTGCGTATCAACAAAGCTACCAGGTAAACTAAGGTTAGCATTAACGCTGTGTACTTTACCTATTATGCCTTCGCTTAATAGCTGTTGTAGCTTTATTATTGCCGGTAAAAAGCGCATCCACACGCCTTCCATTAAAAAGCAGTTTTGTTGCTTTGCAAGTTCACTGAGGTTTTGTAATTGCTTGGCGTTAACGGTAATTGGTTTTTCGCTCAGCACGTGCTTATTGTGTGTTAAGCACAGTGCAATAGCATTAAAGTGTTGGTCGTGGGTGTTAGCAATATATATAGCGTCAATGTTTGGGCATTGCGCAAGAGCTTGGTAGCTCTCATAGCCGGTAGCATCGTATTGAGCTGCAAATGAAGTAGCGCGATCGCTATTAGTTGATGCCACGCCAATAAGTTGTGCATCACTGCAATGCGCAATGCTTTTAGCAAAGGTGTGGGCAATATTGCCACATCCAATAATTCCCCAATTAACCTTTGCCATATTTATTGCCTTTTTATTTTAGTTTTAAAAAGAAGTAATTTGTAACCCTGAGCCCGCTGAACATACGTAAATATCAGCATTTAAGTTAAAGCGTGCGTGGTAGTGCTGTTTAACTGCAGCTTTAATAAGTGGCACTTCAGTATCGCGACATAAACATACTATTGCGCCACCAAAACCACCACCAGTCATACGTACTGCTCCGCGCTCACCCATAGCTTCTTTGCAAATTTCTACTAGACCATCGGTTGCTGGTACGGTTACTTCAAAATCGTGTTTAAGCGATTGATGCGATGCAGCCATTAATTCGCGAAGCGCATCCATATCGTTATTTTGTAGTGCAGTTGTTGCTGCTATTACACGATCGTTTTCGCTAATAACATGATGCGCACGTTTATATTCGTTTTCGCTTAATGTTACTTTAGCAGCTTGCAGCTTTTGCATTGTTGCTTGGCGAAGTGTTTTAACACCCATTTTTTCTGCGGCTTGTTCGCAGTCAATACGGCGTTGGTTATATTCGCTATCAACCAATTTACGCGGGTAATTTGAGTTAACAATAACAATGTTTAAATCATCAGGTACTTTAATCGATTTGGTTGCTAGGTTTTCACAGTCGATTAAAAGTGCATGCCCATTCTCGCCTTTAGCTGAAATAAGCTGATCCATAATGCCACACTGGCAATGCATAAAGTCATTTTCGGCTTCTTGACCAAGCAGGGCTATTTGCTCTTCTTTTAAACCTAATTGTGCAATATGGTTAAACATGCCGCCAACAGCAACTTCTAATGCGGCAGATGACGATAAGCCACTGCCTTGCGGTAAGTTACTATCAATAAGTAGGTCAGCACCACGTAATGTATGGCTTGCTCGTTTAAGCACAAAAGCCACAGCACGAATATAGTTACCCCATTGCGATTGACCTTCGCTGATAGCCTCATCAATACTGAAGCTGTCTTGCTCACCAGGGTAATTTAAAGAGCGCACTGTAATTGTGTTGTCGTCGCGCTGTTTAAACATAACTTGGGTGCGAAACTCCAACGAACACGGTAAAACAAAGCCGTCGTTGTAATCGGTAAATTCACCAATTAGGTTTACACGACCAGGAGCGGCAGCAATACCTTGCGCAGGCGCACCGTACAGTGACAAAAATTGTTGTTGGAATTCGTTAAGCTTCATCTGTGTGTCCTGCTGTATCTTTATAATGTGTGGTACTCGCTGCTTGTAAAATAGAGGCAGCAGTTTCTGCGCTTAAATCGCGCTGGCTTTCGCCTAGCATTTCGTAGCCTACCATGTGCTTTTTAACGGTTGCTGAGCGAAGTAGCGGCGGGTAAAAGTGTGCATGCAAACACCAATGTTGCTCATCAGAGCCTCTATTAGCCGGAGCATTATGCCATCCCATTGAGTATGGGAAGCTGCAATTAAATACGTTGTCGTACTTAGTTGTTAATACTTTTAATGCGTGGGCTAATGAATCAGTTTGTGCATCATTTAGCTGGCTAAAGTTTTGAATATTATCTTTAGTTACAAGCATTGTTTCAAACGGCCATGCAGCCCAAAATGGAACAACAACAAGCCAATGTTCGCTTTCGAATACAACGCGAGTTTTATCTGCTTGCTCTTTTTGCACGTAATCGGCAAGCATGGCTGTACCGTGCTTTTTATAATAGGCAAGCTGCTGGTTGTCTTCGGCTTCAATTTCGGTTGATAAATGCGAGTGAGCCCATACTTGCCCATGAGGGTGAGGCTGCGAGCAACCCATTATCTCACCTTTGTTTTCAAAAACTTGTACGCATTTATATTGCTCGGTAAGTTCTGTGTAATTTTGTTTCCAGGTTTTTACTATTTCATGCAGCGCGTTTTGGCTAAGCTCTGGTAGTGTTTTATTATGCTCTGGAGAAAAACAAATTACGCGGCATTCGCCACTGGCTTCGTCGGTAATAAATAAGTCGTTGTCTGACTCTGTGCTTTGTGGCTGCTTACTGGTATTAGGTGTTAATGCGCCAAAGTCATTTCTAAATACGTGTGTGTATTTATAATCTGGGTTGCTGTCGCCATTTGCACGGGTATTACTTGGGCAAAGCGGACAGTTTTCATCGTGTTTTGGTAATACGCTTTCGCTAACTGCTTCTGTTGCGCCTAACCATGGGCGGTTATTACGATGTGGTGAAACTAATACCCAACGACCCGTTAGCGGATTTTTACGTCTGTGAGTACTTTCTAATAAAGCCATATTAACTCTCCAACCCACTAGGGTAATTAGTTTGCCAGCGCCATGTATCGTCTGTCATGTCGTTAAGTGTTAGTTTTGCGTGCCAGTTAAGCGTATTTTGCGCTTTAGTTGCATCGGCATAGTTGCATGCAATATCGCCAGCACGGCGTGGTGCACTTTGATAAGGAATGTTTTTACCCGCTGATGCGCTAAATGCCTTAATCATATCAAGTACAGAATAACCTTGCCCCGTACCTAAGTTATAAGCATGAAAGGCGGTATCTGTTTTATGCTGCATAAATGCTGCTACATGACCTTTAGCTAAATCTAAAACGTGAATATAGTCGCGCACGCCGGTGCCATCTTCAGTGTCGTAATCGTCACCAAAAATATTAACTACCTCTCGTTTGCCTACCGCCGTTTGTGCAATAAAAGGCATTAAGTTATTAGGAATGCCATTAGGGCTTTCTCCTAGTAAACCACTTGGGTGTGCGCCTACAGGGTTAAAGTAACGCAGTGCAATGCCCATAAATTTGCTGTTGGCATTACATACATCTTGCATGGCTTGTTCAACCATAACTTTAGTCCAACCATATGGGTTAGTTGCGCGTATAGGGTGCTTTTCGTCAATAGGTAAGTAGTCGGGCTCGCCGTACACAGTGGCCGATGAGCTAAATATAATGTGATTAACGTCTGCTTCTTGCATGCTTTGTAACATACTTAATGTGCCCGACACATTATTTTGATAATAACGAAGCGGTTGCTCAGTTGATTCCCCAACCGCTTTTAAAGCAGCAAAGTGAAATACAGCTTCGGCTTTAGTGTGCTTTAGCGCGAGTTTAAATTGTTGTTCGTCTTGAATGTCACCCAAAATAAACTCAAATCGGGTGCCTGTAATCTTTTCGAGTTGATCAAGTACACGAGGGCTCGCATTAGATAAGTTATCGTAAATAACAGGCGTAATGCCTGCTTCATGTAATGCAATACATGTGTGACTACCTATGTAACCCATACCGCCTGTGACTAAAACCTTCATGTTTTTTCTCGAAAGAGTATTTATATGATAAATACTACTATTAAGGGGGTGTAAAAACAATAGTAATGATCTGAGCTAAATTCAAATAAAAGAATAAAAAACATTCGCTCATTGGCTCTTAGCATTATCAATTAATTATATAAAGTGATTCAACTGTGCGGCTAATTATCAGTGTTGTGCAAGGGTGTTACGATAGCTACATAATTTACTTTAAGATTGTAGTTAGGCTTTTTACTACCTTAACGCTGCACAGATAGGGCATATAAATGAAAAAAACTATTTTAATTACAGGTGCAACAGACGGCATTGGTTTAGAAACTGCAAAAATGCTACTAGCCCAAGGTCATACTGTATTGCTACATGGTCGTAATCAAGAAAAGCTTAATAATGTACAAGCAATGCTAAACGAGCAATACCCGCAGGCAAGTACTCAAATTTATGTGAGTGATTTTAGCGAAATGACACAGGTACGTTATTTGGCAGGGCAGGTAAGTGCTGATCATAAACAACTCGACGTACTTATTAATAACGCTGGTGTATACAAGCTTGAAAACATAACTACACCTGATGGGTTAGATGCGCGCTTTGCTGTAAATACATTTGCACCATATTTACTAACTAAATTACTTTTGCCGCTATTAAATAAAAATGCACGCGTAGTTAACGTGTCATCTGCTGCGCAATCAAGTGTTAACTTTGATGCGCTTATTGGCAATAAAGCGATTTCAGATAACGCTGCTTATGCACAAAGTAAGTTGGCTATTACCATGTGGTCGCGTTATTTAGGGCTTAAATTAAAAGAGACAGGTCCGCTAGTTGTATCAGTAAATCCAAAGTCACTACTGGGTAGTAAAATGGTTAAGGATGCGTACGGGTTAGATGGTGGCGATTTAAAATTAGGTGCCGATATTTTTTGCCGAGCTGCGCTTAGTGATGAATTTAATAATGCCGCAGGTTTATATTTTGATAACGATGCGGAGTGTTTTGCACCACCACATTTGGATGCATTAAACGAGACTAAAAACCAACAACTCGTTGATACATTAGATAGCGTTTTAGCACAGCTTAAATTAGGTGAATTATAATGAATACTGATATTACGTGGACTGTTGAAGGTACTATTAAAGCTGGTAAAAAAGATCAATTTTTAGTGGTTATGCAGCAATTAATAGCGGCAGCAAAAAATGAAGTAGGTACCATAATGTATGAATGGACGCTAAGCGACGATGAATCAAGCGTACATATATACGAGCGTTATATAAATGAAGATGCAGCTAAAGCTCATTTAGCGCAGTGGGATACTAACGGACCACTGTTTTTAGATGTTGTCGACGTGACTAGAATAACAGTATTTAGTGAACTTAATGACGATTTTAAAGCTGCTCTTGCAGGTCCAAATACTGTGTTTATGAATCCAGTTGGTGGTTTTACTAAGTAACCGGAGCTTTGGTTAGGTAATACTCATTTTTGATTTAATACGAGTAAGGGCTCACTGTTTGCAGTGAGCCCTTATTTATAAAAGTTACTTTAGCTTTATACTTTAACTTTATTCTGCTTGTAATAAGCGCTGGTATAGCCAGTCTTTTAATTCTGAGCGGTCATATTTTAGTTGATGCATTTGCTCATCGCTAATTGGCGCATCCTTGAGTTCTAATACTCTAATTTCTTTATCTAGCTTATCGTATTTATCCGCTTTTTTAGCAAACTCAGTGTCGCTTTCATTTAGCTCTGCAATGGTATTTAAGTGATCTGGAAAATCATTAGTTAATGAGTGTTCTTCGCCTAACATATTCGCTCCTTAATAGGATATAAATGAACTCACAAGTAAGTGAGTTGTTTAAGTGAATTACTACTTATTCATATAATATACTGGGGTTCGTATAATCATAAATCAACCACCTGGCTTTTTATTTCCTTCATATACTTTTACAAATCACTGACACTTATACATGCTTGAGTTAGAATGCATTGTGCGGAAATACCCGCGATAAATAACTACTTTGAGTGCTTTATTACATGCTTTTAATGATCGATAACTACGATTCGTTTACTTATAACTTAGTGCAGTATTTTCAGCGATTAGATCAAGACGTATTAGTTAAGCGTAATGACGAGCTAAGCATTGCACAAATTAAACAGTTAAATCCGCAGCACATAGTTTTATCACCTGGACCATGCACACCTAACGAAGCCGGTATTTCGTTAAATGTAGTTGAGCAACTAAAAGGGTTGTATCCCATATTAGGGATCTGTTTAGGGCATCAAACTATTGCGCAGGCACTGGGTGGTGATGTGGTTCGAGCAAAAAAAGTAATGCATGGTAAAACTTCACCAATAATTCATATTAATAAAGGTGTGTTTAACGGTTTAGTTAATCCGTTAACGGTTTGTCGCTACCATTCTTTAGCTGTTAAAGCACAAACGTTACCTAAAGAGCTAGAAGTAACCGCATGGACTCAAACTGAGCAAGGTGAGTTTGACGAAATAATGGGTTTATTACATAAAGAGCTAGCTATTGAAGGGGTGCAGTTTCATCCTGAGGCTATTTTAACGCAACACGGTTTAAAACTGCTTGATAACTTTTTAACTCGCTTCTAAAGTTATAATACTTGAGTGCATTTTATACTTACTAATGACTGGATGTAATGACCGAACTCGTATCGCAACAACGTACTGCAAAAATGCTCGACCAACGAGCCCACGATTTATTGTTGGGTCATAGTTTTGCACACCAGCAAATTGGCTTTATTAATACATTAGATATTGATTACGGCGAACCAATGAAGCAACGTACCTTATTAGAGGTAGAGATTGCAGCGCAAAATGTACGCCAACAAAGTAGTACAGCTCATCACAAATACCGTGCTCAAGCGAGCGAGCAGCTTCATAAAGTAATAGAAACTGCAATATATAAACAGCTTAACGACATAGATGCAGTTATTAAAAGTACAATCGGAATTGAAGACAGTGTTGCTACTATAATTGATATTTTAGCTGTTAAATCAGCTTCTGTAGGGCGTTTAGAGCCGCTGGTTAATGATTTAAGTTGGCTTGGTCGAGAATTAGTAACGCTAGTTAACTTACCGTATTATCGAAACCAGCGTAGTAAAAACACCTCAGTAAAGGTGGACAGCCCCGCGTTAGCGCTACGTTATATTGGTTTAGATAATTTACAGTTAGTAATCCCTACTTTTGCAGTACGCCATTGGATGCCACATAGCACAGAGCCATTTTCATTATTAAAGCGCAGGTTACGAGACAGTGCCATGGCAAATGCGATTGCGGCACAAAAGATTGCACAAATAAATAATGTAAACGATATTCATGCGTTTACTCTCGGTATGCTTTTAGATGTGGGTCGAATTGCGTTAGTGCGTTTGTATTTAAAAACGTTTGATCAAGTATGGAAGCGTAAAATACAAATTGCTCGTGAAGAAAATCAAAAAAATCTACATACAGCATTATTAGAGTTACAGCCTGATCCGCTTTTTTTAACCAACTTGCTTAGCAATAAATCGATAGCAGTAAGTGCCAAAGTAATAGATAAAATGGCTTTTAAATATTTACCGTTTAAAGGTGTAATGCAACAGTTAGAAAACGGGGTCGATAAGGGTGATACATTACTGCCTTTAACTGAGGTAATGTTAAAGGCGCGTTGTTACGCTCAATATTTAAATTTAAAAGAGCATCAGCTTATTGAGCCCGACGAATTAGCAACGTGGTTTTCGTACTTTAAGTTCACTAAAACGGAACTAAAAACCCTCGAAACAAGCAATTTTACCAATCTAGCTATTCAAATTGACTAAAAAATTGAAATTTTTGTTAATTAATTAGCGACTAATCATTCATTCTAATCCTATTGTTATATCGCATATTTAATGCTTAAACCGCATGCGCCTCAGTGCCCATGCGGTTAGTTACTTAAAACTGGTCATAATTAACTATGCAAATAGTTATTCACTATCTATGAAATAATATCTTTAGCCCTTTATTTTAAAGGGATACATGAAAGTTTTTAACGAGACAGATATCAGTAATTCTGAAATAATGTGCGTCTGAAAATTGAACCACAAAGCAATTTTGCGCAATTATCAGAGTACTGATCTTGCCTATAAAGTTGGTTACAAATATTAACCAAACACCTATTTTGATGTTTTGTGTTGCTCACAATTAAGAGGAAATAAAATGACAGTCAATCGCGAATTATTTGATCACGTAATGGTTCCTAACTACGCACCTTCAAGCGTAATTCCTGTTCGAGGCGAAGGCTCTCGCGTATGGGATCAAGAAGGTCGAGAGTTTATCGACTTTGCTGGTGGTATTGCAGTTAACTGTCTTGGCCATTGCCACCCTGCATTAGTAGGCGCATTAAAAGAGCAAGGCGAAAAAATCTGGCATCTATCAAATGTAATGACCAATGAGCCGGCACTTCGCCTAGCTAAAAAAATGGTTGATGCTACATTTGCTGAAAAAGTTTACTTTGCTAACTCAGGCGCAGAAGCAAACGAAGCCGCGCTTAAATTAGCGCGTCGTTTTGCACTTGATAAATACAGCGCAGAAAAATCACAAATCATCGCGTTCAACAAAGGTTTCCACGGTCGTACATTCTTTACCGTAACTGTTGGCGGTCAAGCTGCATATTCAGATGGTTTTGGTCCTAAGCCTGGCGACATTGTACATTGTGATTACAACGACCTAGCTGCTTTTGAAGCGCTTATCAGCGACAAAACATGTGCCGTAATGATGGAACCTCTACAAGGTGAAGGCGGTATTGTTTCACCAACTGACGAGTTTGCTCAAGGCGTTCGTGATTTATGTACTAAACATAACGCACTGCTTATTTTTGATGAAGTACAAACAGGTGTTGGTCGTACTGGCGATTTATACGCATACCAAGGCTTAAACGTAGTACCTGATATTTTAACTTCAGCTAAAGCACTTGGCGGCGGTTTTCCAATTGGCGCTATGATCACAACAACTGAGATTGCACAGCACCTTAAAGTAGGTACTCATGGTTCTACTTATGGCGGCAACCCGCTTGCGTGTGCTGTTGCAGAAGCAGCATTTGATACAGTAAATACACCAGAAGTACTTGCTGGCGTAAAAGCTAAAGCAGCATTATTTAACGAGCTAATTACTGCGGTTAACGAAAAATACAACGTATTTAGCGAAATCCGTGGCCAAGGTTTATTAATTGGCGCGGTAGTTAACGAGCAATACAAAGGTCGTGCAAAAGAGTTTTTAGTTGCAGGTACTGAGCAAGGCCTTATGTCATTAGTTGCTGGTGCAGACGTAGTACGTTTTACTCCATCTTTAGTAATTCCTGATGCGGACATTCGCGAAGGTATGGCACGCTTTGAAAAAGCAGTTGCAAGCGTAGTAAACGCATAAGCGACTTAAGCCAACCAATTAAGGGCAAGCACTGCTTGCCCTGCAATTCCTATTTACCGTTATTTATAAGGGAGCAAGCGGACTCATGATGATCCTTCGCCCAATCCAGCAAAATGATTATTCAGCATTACTGAAAATTGCCCACGAATCTGGGCATGGTTTTACATCTTTGCCATTAAACGAAGAACTATTGCAAAAGAAATTAGACCATTCTGTAAGTTCATTTGCTAAGCAAACGTCACAACCCGGTGACGAAGGCTACCTGTTTGTTCTTGAAGATAGCGAAACCGGTGAAGTTGTAGGAACGTCTGCAATTGAAGCTGCGGTAGGGCTTGATGATGCGTTTTATCATTATCACTTAAGTAAAGTGATTCACTCTTCGCGTACATTAAATGTATACAAAGCCGTTGATATTTTAACGTTATGCAACGACTACACAGGCGCTACAGAGCTTTGCACACTGTTTTTAAAAGATGGCTATCGTAAAAATTGTAACGGTAAACTGCTTTCAAAAGCGCGCTTTATGTTTATAAAGCAACATCAAGAGCGTTTTGCGCAAACAGTAATTGCAGAAATGCGCGGTGTGTCTGACGAAAATGGCAGCAGCCCTTTTTGGCAGTGGCTAGAAGAGCACTTTTTCTCAATGGATTTTCCTACAGCCGATTACCTAACAGGTATTGGGCAAAAGGTTTTTATTGCCGAATTAATGCCTAAATACCCAATTTACGTAAACTTGCTAAGTAAAGATGCGCAAGCTGTAATAGGTAAAGTACACGACAACACACGCCCAGCAATCGAATTATTAAAAAGCGAAGGCTTTACGTTTAATGGCTACGTAGATATTTTTGACGGCGGCCCAACGGTTGAAGCAAAAGTAGATAACATTGCGACTATTCGTAATGCAAATCACTTTAACGTTGAAATTGGCGAAATGACTGGCGACACCATGGTGTTACTAGCCAACGAAAAGCTTGAAGATTTTAGAGCAACCGTTGCGCCAATGACATTTGACGAGCGAGCAAAAAGTCTTATTTTATCGCAAGAAATAGCAGATGCATTGCATTTGCAAGTTGGCGATATTGTTAGTGCAACCACGATTTAATTTAGGAGAAAGTATATGACTCATCCTGCACAATTTATAAATGGTCAATGGTCACAAGGCCAAGGCACAGAATTTAATTCAGTAAACCCTGCAAATAACGACGTTATTTGGCAGGCCTCATCAGCAACTGCGGCGCAAGTAGATACCGCAGTAAATGCAGCGCGCGAAGCGTTTTATGCATGGGCTGATAAAAGCTTTACTGAGCGTTTAGAAATAGTTAAAGCATTCGCAGCGCAATTAAAAGAAAACAGCGAAGAGCTCGCTATTACTATCGCACAAGAAACAGGTAAGCCACTGTGGGAAACTCGCACAGAAGCGGGTGCTATGGTTGGTAAAATTGCTATTTCTGAAAAAGCATTTTTAGATCGCACCGGCGACGTAGAAAACGCAATGCCACTTGGGCGCGCGATGATCCGTCATAAGCCACATGGTGTTGTAGCCGTATTTGGCCCGTATAACTTTCCGGGTCACTTACCTAATGGCCACATTGTGCCAGCGCTTTTAGCAGGTAACACGGTTGTATTTAAACCATCTGAGCTTACTCCTAAAGTGGCTGAGCTTACGCTTAAACTGTGGGAAAAAGCAGGTTTACCAGCAGGTGTAATTAACCTTGTACAAGGTGAAGTAGAAACGGGTAAGGCCCTTGCTGCTCATAAAGGTATTGATGGCTTGTTCTTTACGGGTTCTTCTCGTACTGGTCATATTTTACATGAACAGTTTGCGGGTCAGCCTGGTAAAATTTTAGCGTTAGAAATGGGTGGTAATAACCCACTTATTATTACTGACGTTGAAGATACTAAAGCGGTTGTTCACGATATTATTCAATCTGCGTTTATTTCAAGTGGTCAACGTTGTACGTGTGCACGTAAACTATTTTTACCAGCAGGTAGCAAAGGCGATGTGATACTTGAGCGTTTAATCACAGCAACTAAAGCGATTAAAGTAGGTAACTATGACGATGCAGACCAGCCGTTTATGGGCTCTATGATCTCATCAGCTGCAGCCTCAGGTATGGTTAAAGCGCAAAACGAACTTGTTGAGCTTGGCGGTCAAGTATTAGTAGAGCTTGAGCACACAGCCAATACTGGCTTTGTAACACCAGGTATTATTGAGTGTACAAATATTAGTGACTTCCCAGATGAAGAGCATTTTGGACCACTTTTAAAAGTATTTCGCTTTGACGACTTTGACCAAGCAATTGATAAAGCAAACGATACAACCTTTGGTTTATCGGCTGGTTTATTAAGTGATAGTGCAGCAGATTACGACCACTTTTTACGTCGTATTCGTGCAGGTATTGTTAACTGGAACCGACCAATTACTGGCGCATCAAGCGCAGCACCATTTGGTGGTATTGGCGCTTCGGGCAATCACAGAGCAAGCGCGTATTACGCAGCCGACTACTGTGCATACCCAGTTGCTTCAGTAGAGCTTGAAAAAGTAGCTATGCCAGCAACATTAAGCCCTGGCTTAAAAATAGATTAAGTACTACTTAATTACTATAAAAGCAGCTTCGGCTGCTTTTTTTGTATTGCTACCGTGCAAAGCTAGTAATCAACAGAGCTTTCTGCTTAAATCAACATAATTAATTATTTAAAGGCGGTAAAAAAATGGTTTTAGATAGGCCAGGATACAACGACTTGATCATGTATCTAACTCAAAATTTAGCATTGTTTGAGAAACCAGGCGAAATAAAACCAGGTGCACCAACGGTTATGGAATTAATCGAAGATGTTATTGCACATAATGTAATGCTAATTTGCCAACAGCATACAAGCCTCAATATAGAACAGCGTAGCCTTATTGTTCGTGAAGTTGACGGCATAGTTTACGATTTAGAAGAAGTCCTCAGCAGCATCACCTCACAGCCTGTCACAGTCGAACAGCATGCATTTATAGATGAGTTTGCCGGTTTAGTTAAAAACTTATTCGATAATGCGGTTACACAAGGCTCTTAACTCTTTATATAGCCGTGCAGTATATTTTAATTTGCAACTACGGCTAACTTGCTTACAATCAAGAAAATATTTTTTTGAGATATAACAATGCAAGCAAATGTAAAATGGGTTGAAGGCGATACATTTATTGGTCGTTCGAATTCTAATCATAATGTTGTTTTTGATGGCGGCAGTGATAGCGCAGCACCAAGCCCAATGGAAATGGTTTTAATGTCGGTTGGTTGTTGCTCGTCAGTTGATGTTGTAAGCATTTTAAAAAAAGCTAAACAAGATTTTTCAGATGTACAAGTACAACTAAGTGCAGAGCGCGCCGAAACCGCTCCCCGTGTGTTTACTAAAATCAACTTACACTTTGTTGTTAAAGGCAATAATGTATCTGAAAAGCACCTTGCACGCGCCGTTTCACTCTCTGCTGAAAAGTATTGTTCGGTCGCATTAATGCTTGATAAAACAGTAGAAATTACGCATAGCCACGAAGTTGTGCAAGATCAAGGAAAATAACGCTTTTTCCATGAGGAAAATTCGTATAAAATCCGCGAACTTTTCATTCTGCAGGTGCAGAACCCACTAATTTATAGGTTGGTTTATTATGAACAAACCCTTCGATAAACTTAAACTTCATGGCTTTAATAATTTAACCAAAAGTTTAAGCTTTAGTATTTACGATATTTGCTATGCAAAAACCGAGCAGCAACGTAAAGAATATATTGAATATATCGATGAGCAGTACAGTGCAGATAGACTAACCGACATTTTAGGTGAAGTTGTTGATATTATTGGTGCTAACATTTTAAATGTAGCGCGCCAAGATTATGAACCGCAAGGTGCTAGTGTAACAATTTTGGTTTCAGAAGAGCCGGTAGAAGAACAGCAAAATTATGATGCTGACGAAGCGCCGGGTCCGTTACCTGATTCAGTAGTTGCGCACCTAGATAAAAGTCATATTTGTGTACACACATACCCAGAAGCTCACCCTGATGATGGTATTTGTACATTCCGTGCTGATATTGAAGTTTCTACTTGTGGCATTATTTCGCCTCTTAAAGCGTTAAACTTCTTAATCCATAGTCTTGAGTCAGACGTAGTGACGATTGACTACCGTGTACGTGGTTTTACCCGCGATATTAACGGTGTTAAGCATTACATTGATCATGCTATTAGCTCGATTCAAAACTTTATGACAGAAGATACAAAAGAAGCGTACCAAATGATGGACGTGAACGTGTATCAAGAAAATCTGTTTCACACAAAAATGATGTTAAAAGAAACCGACTTAAACACGTATTTATTCGGTCTTTCTACTGATGATTTGTCTGAGGGTGAAGAAGAGCAAATTCGCTCTAAACTGACTCGTGAAATGCAAGAAATATTCTATGGTCGTAACTTGCCAGATACAGAATAATAGCAACGAATTAAATTAAAAATGGCGCTCAATGAGCGCCATTTTTTTATTTAAAAAATATTACTTAAGCATACTGTATAAAAGTGCAAACACTGCGAGTAAGCCAACCGCTAATATAAATAGCGTGCTAAAGCGATTACGATACTTATTAAGTGCAGGCACTTTATAAACCGCAATCATTGGCATAATAAATAAAATCATCGCAATAATAGGGCCTGATAATTGATCCATCATATCTAAAATACTTGGGTTTTTAACAGCGCAAAACCAAATAGCTAAAAACATAATAAACACGCCAATTTTATCGGCAACCTTAGCACTCAAGCTTGTTTGTTTTGTCACTAATCCTGTAAAGCTTTCGCGTGCACCTAAAAAATGACCCAAAAACGATGACGTAATCGCAATAAAAGCAACAAGCGGCCCAAGTGTGGCAATAAACGAGTTATCAGTAATGTTAGCAAGGTAGGATAAAACCGATACGTTAGCCGCTTTAGCTGCTGCCATTTGCTCGCCTGTAAGCGACAGCACACAAGAAAATACAAATAACAGTACAAACGTAATAAGTAGCAAGCTAGTACGCTTTAAAATCGCCTCAGACTTACGTGTAGCCTGATCCCCATAATGACCGCGTTGCACGTTTACAAAACTTGAAATAGCCGCTGCATGGCTAAACGAAAACACAATTATAGGAATCGACAACCACAGTGTTTTACCAAAGCTGCCTATTTCAGGCACACTCACATTTGGCATTTGCCAGCTAGGAATTAAATAAAGCGATAAAAAGAATAATATACCCACAAGCGGATACACTAAAATAGCAAAGGCACGCAGCATTAAACGCTCGCCACCCATCATTAAACTAATCATACCGGCTACCAGTACGCCCGAAAGCAGAACACGAGATGGCGATTCTAGCCCCATCTGGTTAACCATAAAACTATCAACAGTATTGGTTAGACCCACACCGTAGATAAGCAAAATTGGGAATATAGATAAAAAGTACAACAAGGAAATTAATCGACCCGCAGTCACACCAAAGTGTTCTTCAACGACATCGGTAAAGTCGGCATCTTTGTTTTTTGACGACAATACAAAACGTGCTAATCCACGGTGAGCAAAAAAGGTCATTGGGAACGCTAAACACGCCATAATAATTAACGGCCAAAAACCGCCAATACCAATGTTAATAGGCAAAAATAAAATACCCGCGCCAACGGCGGTACCAAATAAACTTAATGTCCACTGCGTATCGTGCAGGTTCCATTTAGTTTTTGTGTTTGAACTTGAGTTTGTGTGTGTGTTTGTTGATGCATTTAAAAGCGTTGCATCTTGAGATGTTGTCATGTGTGTGTGTTCATCCATTATTTAAATAATAACTGCGCCGAAGGGTATAGTTTTTAGTTAAAAATTTCATGCTTTGAGGGTGTTTGTAGACTAATTAATTAGACCCAATAGCAGGACAAGTGTCATGAATACTAAACAGCGGTGTAAAAGTGAACAAACCCCTTAAATGGCAACACCACATTACAATTTACTGTAGGTTGGGTAGAGCGAAGCGAAACCCAACACGCCACGCCAGCAGCAAAGCCAAGATAGGCGATTTCCATAACGTGAAAATAGGGAAGGTCATTTTTATTGGTTTTCATTTAAAAATCATAATCAGCTCCCAAAAGCTGCTAAGTAGTTGCCATTGATCAGAACTTCATAAGAGATTTTTATTAAACTCCGTTATACTTCCTGCAATTGAATATGCCAAACGAAGTAAATAGGCCACTAACTGCAATGAGCAAAGACATTCTTTTCCATACTATTTTTCCACACGAAACCAGTAAAACATGGGTTGTATTTGTCCATGGAGCAGGTGGTAGTTCGGCAATCTGGTTTCGTCAGCTTAAAGCCTATAAAAAAGAATATAATGTGTTGTTGCTAGATCTTCGTGGTCATGGAAAATCGAATAACTTAGTACAAAACTTTGTTGATAATAATTATTCATTTAATAATGTCTCAAAAGACATTATCGACGTGTTAGACCATAACAATATCACCAGCGCACACTTTGTTGGTATTTCATTAGGTACAATTATTATTCGAAATATTGCTGAAATTGCGCCGCACTATGTTTCTAGCATGGTGCTAGGTGGAGCGGTTACTCGTTTTAATACTCGCAGTAATACATTGGTTTATTTAGGTAATACTTTTAAACACTTCTTGCCTTATATGTGGCTGTATCGCTTATTTGCTTTTATTATGATGCCGAAGAAGCGTCATAAAGAATCTCGACTTTTGTTTGTTCGTGAAGCAAAACGCTTGTGCCAAAAAGAGTTTATAAAATGGTTTAAATTAGCCATGGACGTAAATCCCTTAATGCAATATTTCAAAGAAAAAGACATTGATATTCCCATTCTGTACATTATGGGTAAGGAAGATCATATGTTCCTTGGTCCTGTTAAAGAAATGGTTAAGCGTCATAAAAATAGCGTACTGCAAACTATTCACCATTGTGGCCATGTCTGTAATGTGGAACGTCCTGACTTATTCAATAAGCACTCGCTTGCTTTTATCGCCCAGCAAAATCGTTAAGAGTTGTCGCTTTTAAAAAGCGTTCAATTAATGACACGCCCTAGAAAAAACTTATAACAGCCATCATTAGTTAATTGGATCAGGTCATTCTTTTTGGCTTTCGTCTTAAATTAAAAACAAGACCTGCCCCCTGAAGAAATAAAACTCAACTTATGAAGCGTAGGTTGGGTAGAGCGAAGCGAAACCCAACATGTCATAGCGCCATGCGAGTGTGAAGCGAAGAGAGGCGGTTTTATTTATTAAACTTGCTTATTCAATAATGTTCAATTGATATACACTGGCAAGGTAACGTATTGATAAGGATATTAAGTTGTCACAAGTTAAAAAACTCCGCATTACAGCCACACGTTGGCTTTCTCTTTTATTGTGCGCAATTACCGCCTCCACAATTACTGTATTTTTAAGCAAAGTCGGTTTTGTGCAAGAGTCCTATGCAGGCTGGGGCACTATTTTAAATCCTAATCCGGTTTTATATTACAGCAGCGCTTTTTTAGCGGGTATTGGCATAAAGCTGTTGCTTGATAAGTTTTATATATCGCATCCTAAACGCAGTATTGGGTTTAACTGGCGATACCCGCCAGTGACAATTGCTGTATTAGCGTCATTCTTTCTGACTGCTTTTTACATGCTAAGCACAGCACCAAAATTTGATGAAGCTGCATTATACGCACAAAGTTTTATGAGCTTAAAGTACCTAGCACTTACGTTTATTGGCATGCTAATAACCGTCATTTATCAGACAAAGCTTTATACCCAAAAGCCAATTTTTACTGCTGTATTGGTTGGTCTTAGTTTAATTTACATAGTTTTTGCTATCAGCCTGGGCGATATAGCGCCTGCCTTTAATGTCTTTATGTACCTAGCTGCTAGTTATTTTATATTGGCGGCTTACTTGTTATTTGATGAGTATAGGCAAAGTAAACAGCCAAGCATCACTATTGAAAATGAAGATGTAACCATTCAGGTAAACCCAGAGCTGAATAGCTTAGAAGATTTTCGAAAATGGTTTAAAGACGATTCGACTATTAAAAGCACAGAGGAATTAGAACCCGATTTACAGGTTTACGCCACGCGCATTACCGAGCGGCTACAAAATGGCGGTGATAAAGATGAAAAGGATTTAGCGCAGCACATAGCTTTATGTGGGCCTTATGGTTGCGGAAAAAGCAGTATCGTCGAAAGTATTGTGAATGATTTGGCAAAAAAGTCTGAAAAAGCGAGAGTCTGGATACACAGCGATATATCTACTTGGGGCGCAGCCACCGGCAGTGTTGCCCATGTTGTACTGAGCAATATTATTGATGATATAAGCCAGTACATTGATATGTGCGCTTTCCGTGCCTTACCTAAACATTATACCGAAGCGCTGAAATCAGGGGGGAGCGTATTTCAATTCGCTTCAACGTTACTTGCTGGCCCTGTTGATATTGAGGGCAGCTTTTTAAAGCTCAACGCAGTATTAAAAGTTACAAATCATAAATTACTGATTACTTTGCAAGATGTAGATCGTGGGACCGGCGATGAAAACGAAAAGCGCTTAAATGATATTGCTGCACTTTTGGATAGGTTAAAAAATCGGGATTTAAGTCATATTAATTTCATTATTGTAATGGGTAATGAAAATGAGATTGCAACAGTGATAATATCAAAAGGAACTGATTATAGGGAAGATGTTCTCAACGTTGATTTATCGTTATCAATAACTTCCTTTATTCAAGAGGGCCTCAAAGAGGCGTTGCACCTTAATAAGGTTATTATTTTATCTAATAACATGCCTACAGTCGAACTGAACCCTAATAGGATAGAAGATAGCTTTTCGGTACATGTATTTTGCAAACGTTCGGAATTTATGGAAGCTTTGAGAAAGAGAAATAACTTATTTATTGATGAGGTTAATGCTTTAAAAGCTGTAATTGTTTCAATTAGACAACTTAAAAAAATATTACGGCGAGTCAGTCAGTCTTGGAATTCTGAACGCTTAATGGGTGAGGTAAACCTACTTTCTTTATTAATGGTTTGTACTTTAAGAGAGGTTAAACCAGCTTATTTTACAGCACTTGAGAGTAACTATGACTTCCTTGTAAAACTAGGTACAGCAAATGTTACTCCAATAATTAAAAATATGATGAAGACAAATGATCCAACATATATTAAGTTTTTTATAACTATGTTAGGTCTAGTTCCTAGGGACTGTATTGAGCAAAAAAATGATACAGAATTAGCTAATGATATTGAGGTGCAAAAGTTAGATGCACTAAATCGAATAGCTGATAGTTTTGAAGATAAAGGTAAGGATGAATTAAGCCAATACCATTTAACTTTTAATAGGGCTTTGATGTCCACTCAGAGCTTAGGCGTTAATGATCCTAATGTTAATTATCTACAGAAAATTATAAAAGAGTCGCCTTTAAGAGAAGAGATAAATGAACAAACTATATTTTCAAGAATTCGTGATGGAAACGAACTTGAAGCATTAGCAAAAGAGTTATGTTGTGATGAGCAGTATCAATTGGTTTTACTGCGCTTCAAAGATGTTTTATTTAAAAGGTCATCGTCATTTACAAATAAAAATTTAAATAAAGTACTTTTTGACTATGTTGCGACTGAAGTTAAAAAAAATAAATATCAAAATGCTGAGAACTTTAAAGAACTTTTTACAAGGCTAGTAATAAAGATATTGAATAAAGATAACTTTCAGAGCGTGATTAAAGAGGTCGCTACTATTAATGATATTTATTTACTTTCAGCTATATTTACAGAAATAAAAAGAGAAGCAGAAAGAGCTAAATCGTCTGAGTTTGTAGAAGTTTTAAAGAAACAAAATTTTTCACTTATCGCTATGGACTTACTAGAACATGAAGTTACTTACGAAATACTGTGTATTATATCCCAAATAGGAAATGGAGCTGCAGGAAAACTAGGTAAGAGATATTTCGGTGGTCCAAAATATGAGTTTATTTTAGATCTTTTAAAAGATAAAGAAGATGACCAATCGCTAAAGATATTAATAGAAGTATTGTCTACAGATTTTAATGTAGATAAGTCCAACATATTTACTGCGGTAAGCTCACTAAATCAAGAGACGAAGTTAATATTTATCAATAGGTTGCATGGGTTAGAAAATACAGGTTTCAATGAGGATAAAAGAGTTAAGGCGATAAACATTTTAAGTTGAGAAACATTAGATTAGTTTATCTGCAGATAGGGGGCTATTTTTACTTGTGGTAATGCAAAGTGTCTATGTCTACGAATTAAAATGATGGGAAAATATATAAGTTGGGTTTCGTTCCACTCAACCCAACCTACGGTGTTTAGATCGACATAGAGCTGCTTTGGCTTAAGGCTCGCAGCTCTAGGCCCTTACTCTTCTATCGCACTCACCACAAAATACGGGTTTAAGTATTCATCTTTGGTGTTATAAATTAGCGGGCTGCCATCAAGTTGGGTGACTTTAGCACCGGCTATTTCGGCAATAGCATGGCCTGCACCGGTATCCCATTCGCAGGTTGGACCTAAGCGCGGGTAAATATCGGCGCTACCTTCGGCGACTAAACATAGTTTTAGTGAGCTGCCTTTTGACACCATTTCAACATCGTCAAAGCGTTTTACAAACTCGGCTAAATCGGGTGATGGGTGCGAGCGACTGCCTACAACACGTATTAACCCTTTGTTAGGCTTGGTCGTTACCTTAAGCTCTATTCGCTCATCGCCTTTATCTTTAAATGCACCAATAGCCTCTGCGGCTATGTACGATACGCCAAGAGCGGGAGCATCAACTACGGCTAAGATAGGAATACCGTTTTCGATTAAAGCTATATTTACGGTAAATTCACCATTCTTTTTAATAAACTCCTTAGTGCCGTCGATTGGGTCGACTAACCAGTAGCTTTTCCATGTTTGGCGTACATCCCAGCTTATATCAGCACTTTCTTCACTTAATACAGGAATGTCGGGAGTGAGCTGATGCAGCCCAGCAATAATTATTTTATGAGCTGCTAAATCGGCGTCGGTTACAGGGCTTTCATCAGCTTTGTATTCAACGTTAAAATCTTTTTCGTAAATACCCATTATGGCTTGGCCTGCTTTGCGGGCAAGTATTAGGGTTTCTTCTAGCAGTTCGGTTTGGTTCATGGGGTTAACCTATATTATGTGCTTTTGTTTTAGATACGTTATCAGTTGAGTAAGCGATTGGTCTAGCTGGTTTTACTTCTATCTAAATTATTTTTAGTTATTTTATATGCAGGTTTGTCTTTTTAATGAATGGAACTGCTATTTTGCTGTTTAATTAATCTGAACTTTGCTTAATTGGTTTATTATTCAAAGTTCAGATTAAAAGTGTTTTAGCGTATTTTTTGATTAGGTACTGGTTAGGTATTTGATACATCAGTTAGTGGTTGTGCAAAGCTACTTGTTTGCTCGTTTTGCCCAAACCAAGCTAATTGCGAGTGTAGGGCGGCTACTTCACCAATAATAAGTAATGCTGGCGATATAATATTGTTGCGTTCAATTAAGTCAGCAAGTTCACCTAAATGGCCTGTTACTACGCGTTGATTTTTACGTGTGCCATTTTCAATAACCGCTACGGGTGTATCGGCTTTGCGACCATGCTTTAAAAGCTCAGCTTGTATATGTGGCGATTTAATTACGCCCATATAAATAGCAAGCGTTTGATTGGCTTTAGCCAGTGACTGCCAATCAAGTTCTTGACCGTCTTTTTTACAGTGACCAGTTACAAACTGAATAGCTTGTGCGTGGTCGCGATGCGTTAGCGGAATACCCGCGTAAGCGCTACAACCAGCGGCAGCTGTTATACCTGGCACAATTTGATAATTTACATTGTTGGCTGCTAATACTTGTACTTCTTCACCGCCACGACCATAAATAAATGGGTCGCCGCCTTTAATTCGACATACTTTTTTGCCTTGTTTGGCAAGGTCGACCAGCATTTGGTTGGTATCTTCTTGGACAACGCTATGATCGCCCAAACGTTTGCCTACGCAAATAAGATCGGCGTCACGGCGTACCAGTTCCATTATTTCGTCAGACACTAAAAAATCATAAACGACTACGTCGGCTTGCTGCATAAGTTGCAAGGCTTTAAGTGTTAAAAGCTCTGGGTCGCCAGGACCCGCACCAACAACATACACTTCGCCTTCTGGCTCAGCTTTAGCATCTAGCATTTGCTCAAGTTGTTGCTCTGCGGCTTTTGTATCGCCTGTTTGTACTTTACTTACAACGGATGAGTCGAAAACGCCTTCCCAAAATTGACGACGGTCTGAAAAATGTTTAAAGCGTTGTTTTACTTTATTTCTAAACCCGCCAACTAACGTAGCAAGTGGACCTATATGTTGTGGAATAAGGGTTTCAAGTTTTTCACGTAAGCGGCGTGCCAGTACCGGCGCGGTGCCTGCGCTCGATATAGCAATAGTAATTGGGTCGCGGTCAACAATTGAAGGGAATATAAACGTACATTTAGGTTGATCATCAACCACGTTTACAAACACATTACGCGCGTTGGCAAGTTCAAACACATTGTTGTTTACCTCATCGCGGTCAGTTGCGGCAATAACCAGCATTTTACCGTCGAGATGTGATTCATCGAAGTAGGCATCAATAAGTGTGACTTCATTATTGTGTGCGTGTTCTTTTAGTTCATCACAAAACCAAGGTGCGACTAAAGTTACGTTTGCACGGGCTTTTAAAAACGCGCGACATTTGCGTAATGCGACCTCTCCACCGCCAACAACCAATACTGGTTTGTTGTCGAGTTTGGTAAAGATAGGTAAATACTGCACGTTTATAACACCCCTAAACAAATTCAAATAAAAAAACACGTTAACCTAGTAAGCAGAATATAGTGGCTATCAATAAGTAAAAAATAATTAAAACCAAGTTAATATAACCAAAGGTTATAACTGCTGCTATTTTTAGACCTAAGGCTTATTTAATAAGGCTTTACACATAATTGCAAGTGAATAGTAAGCTTATAGTGTTTGGTTATGAGCTATAGCGAGTTTATTTTAATTTGTTAATATGGGGCTATGTAACTTTGCACATAGTAAATGATGGAGTTTAAATGTCTGAACAACAAAAAAATGCGGTTTTAACGGTCACGTTAATGGATTTAACCAGTTTAAATGACGACGATAGCAAAGCAACTATTGAGGCTTTAGTTAACAGCATTGATCCAGTATTGGGCACTCCTGCTGCTGTATGTGTTTATAGTGGTTTTGTTGATGACGCTAAAATTGCATTAGCGGCACGAGAACTAAGCCATGTAAAAGTTGCCACGGTTACTAATTTCCCGTTAGGGGATGCTCCTTTAAGTGATGTAATTAACGAAACGCTTATAGCAATAGAGCGTGGTGCTGATGAAATAGACTTAGTAATTCCATATAAAGCATTAATTGCTGGCGATGAGCGCATGGTGCTTGAATACGTTAGCGAGAGTAAAAAGGCATGTGGTACACGTGCACGGCTTAAGGTAATTATAGAAAGTGGCGAGCTCAAAACACAGACACTAATAGCGCAAGCAACTGCCTTGGCAATTAAAGGTGGTGCTGACTTTGTTAAAACGAGTACGGGTAAAGTTGCTATTAATGCGACCCTTGAGTCGACAAAAATAATGCTAAATACAATTAAAAAATCAGGTAAGTTAATTGGTTTTAAAGCAGCGGGAGGGGTTAAAACAGTTGCTGATGCAACAGACTATCTAGCACTTACGCGTTCAATAATGGGCAATGATTACTTACACGCTGATACCTTTAGATTTGGTGCATCAAGCTTATTAAGTGACGTATATAAAACACTAAAGAGCAAATAGAGAACGAATAATGAGAATGAGAAATTCAGGAACACAAACACTGTTTAATAATTTATTTAAAGGTGTTTTAGTAATTGCTGTGGTTGGCTTTAGCTTAACGGCATGCACTAACCCAAGTACTCCTGCGGGAGAGGAAGGCTACGTATTCGAAAAGCCGCGTGTATTTGGTGAGGGCGGTTATCAAGGAACAATGAAAGGTCCATCTAATTATGGTATGTCGCTATTGCGTAATGAAGTAGTGAACATAGATATGCGACCTAATACATACACCGAGACATTTAGAATACTTGCTAATGATGATTTAAATATTAAATTTGATTTTCATGCAGTAATTGCGATTGAAAGTGGGTCAGTTAGAACTGTTGTGGAAGAATATGGCGCCGAAAATTGGTATAAGCGTTTTGTACGTGAAACATTTAGAACATATGTGCGTGATACAGTACAAAAATACGATAGTGGCGAGCTTAAAACAAATCGCGAGAAAATAGCAAAAGAAGTGACTCTGCGCCTGCAAGGTTATTTATCGACCACTCCATTTAAGCTAGCAAATGTTGTCGTTGGTAATATTAATTACCCCGATATTGTTGCTAATGCAGTTGAGAAAAAACTAGCCGCTCAGCAGTTATTGGCAGAAAAAGAAACACAAAAAGAAATAGCCCGAAAAGACGCTGAAATTAGGGTAGAAGAAGCTAAAGGTATTGCTCAAGCTCAAAAAATAATTAATGCGACGCTAACGGCTAATTATATTCAACATGAAGCGATTAATGCACAAATAATAATGGCATCGTCACCTAATCATACAACAGTGTATATTCCGGTTGGAAACAACGGCGTGCCAATTGTTAAAGGGGCCAATTAAGGCTTTTTAATATCAAGCTCTTAATTGTTTACAGAGATTTTGCATTACGGGTACCTTTTAGGCTTGTGTTAATGGCTTGCGTAAGTATAATAGGCATCCACTTTGCAGGGGCGTAGTTCCAATTGGTAGAACAGCGGTCTCCAAAACCGATGGTTGGGAGTTCGAGTCTCTCCGCCCCTGCCAGTTTTACTTAGAATTTGAGTAGTCTGAGATTAAAAACCGGTTTAAATTAAGTCTGTTTTTAAGTTTAGATTTTAATGGATTAACCCTGCCGTAGTGTAGGGTTGTTGTGTCTGTAGTTAAGGTAATAATATTATGAGCACGAATGTAGAAACACCATCAAGTGCGATGGAGTCAGTAAAGTGGTTAGTAGCAATCGCGCTACTTGCAGGCGCAGTTGTTGGTAATCATATGTATGCAGATCAGTCTGTATTGCTACGTGCTATCGGCGTTGTTGTTGCAATAGCGGCTGGATTAGCAATTGCCTCGCAAACCTTTAAGGGACGTAACTTTCTTGCTTTTGCTAAAGAAGCTCGAATTGAAGTACGCAAAGTTATTTGGCCAACGCGTCAAGAAACTACCCACACGACATTAATTGTAATGGTTGCAACGGTGATTATGGCACTTATCCTTTGGGGATTAGATGGCATTTTATTTCGCGCTGTTGGCTTTTTAACTGGATTGGAGATCTGATCCCATGTCGGATGAGAATAACGAAATTAAATTACGCTGGTATGTAGTACAAGCTTTTTCTGGTTACGAAAAGCGTGTAGCACAAACATTAGTCGAACATATCAAAATCGAAGGTCTTGAAGCGAGCTTTGGTGAGATACTAGTACCAACTGAAGAAGTTGTTGAGATGCGCGCTGGTCAAAAGCGTAAATCTGAGCGTAAATTCTTCCCAGGTTATGTATTAGTACAAATGGATATGAACGATAAGAGCTGGCACTTAGTGAACAGCACTGAACGCGTAATGGGCTTTATTGGTGGTACGTCTGATCGTCCTGCTCCAATTAGCCCTAAAGAAGCAGAACGTATTCTTAACCGTCTACAAGAAAATGCTGAAGCGCCTAAACCTGCTACATTGTTTGAACCAGGTGAAGTTGTACGTGTTACAGATGGACCATTTGCAGACTTTAGTGGCGTAGTTGAAGAAGTTGACTACGAAAAGAGCCGCGTAAAAGTATCTGTACTTATTTTTGGTCGTTCTACACCAGTTGAACTTGAATTTGGTCAAGTTGAGCAAGATAAGTAATTGATTAAAAAAGCTTCGCTAATATTTTAGTAAATATTGGCATGAAGCTTGAAAAAGGCCGTTGATTATCTTATAATCAACGGCCTTTTTGTATTAAGGTAAATTTATTTTTACTTTACAAAAAGTACGAAACCAATTTTTAAACTGGGAAGCCGCTAGAGTACGCGTCCTCGCGCGCACAAGGCTAAGACCCACCTAATGAGGTATTTATAATGGCTAAAAAAGTTGAAGCTCTAATAAAGCTACAAGTTGCCGCTGGTATGGCTAATCCTAGTCCTCCAGTTGGTCCAGCACTAGGACAACACGGTGTAAACATCATGGAATTCTGTAAAGCGTTTAACGCACGTACAGAATCTATCGAAAAAGGCGCTCCAGTTCCTGTAGTGATCTCTGTTTACGGCGACCGTTCTTTTACGTTCGATATGAAAACACCACCTGCAGCTTACTTACTTAAGAAAGCAGCTGGTATCAAATCAGGCTCAGGCCGTCCTAACACTGATAAAGTAGGCACAGTAACTCGTGCTCAACTTGAAGAGATTGTTGAGACAAAACGAGCTGACCTTACAGCGGCTGATATGGACGCTGCGGTTCGCACTATCGCAGGTTCTGCGCGTGCGATGGGCTTGAACGTAGAGGACTAAGAAATGGCTAAATTAACTAAACGTATGCGTACTATCCGCGAAAAAGTGGAAGTAACAAAAGATTACGAGATCAATGAAGCAATTGCTCTTTTAAAAGAGTTAGCGACAGCTAAATTCGTAGAAAGTGTTGACGTTGCTGTTAACCTTGGTATCGATGCTCGTAAATCTGATCAAAACGTTCGTGGTGCTACTGTACTACCTAACGGTACTGGTCGTGACGTTCGTGTTGCTGTATTCACTCAAGGCGCTAATGCAGAAGCTGCAAAAGAAGCCGGTGCTGAATTAGTAGGCATGGAAGATCTTGCTGAGCTAGTTAAAAAAGGCGAGATGAATTTTGACGTTGTTGTTGCATCACCAGACGCTATGCGTGTTGTTGGTCAACTAGGTCAAATCTTAGGTCCACGTGGTCTAATGCCAAACCCTAAAACTGGTACTGTAACGCCTAACGTTGCAGAAGCAGTTAAAAATGCTAAAGCTGGTCAAGTACGTTACCGTAATGACAAGAATGGCATCATCCATACTACTATTGGTAAGGTTGATTTCACAGCTGAGCAGCTTCAACAAAATCTTGAGTCACTAATTGTTGCACTTAAGAAGGCTAAGCCTTCTCAAGCTAAAGGTATTTACTTGAAGAAAGTAACTATCTCTACAACAATGGGCGCAGGTGTTTCTGTTGACCAAGGCACTTTAAGCACAACTGTAGCTTAATTTAGTGTTTACATGGCGTGAAATTTGTACTATAATTTCGCGCCATTTTGTTGATTAATTTATTAATTGGCAAAGTAAAGAATTCGGGTTGAAGTCTATAATTTCGTTGCACCTTAGGGTAAAACGATAAATTAGGCTTCCGTCCAAGACCGTAGGTGGCTTCGGCCTTAATATTCACCTACGTAGACGGTGTAGACCCCAGATAGATTTTTCCTAATCCTTCTGGCTCTCGCCGTAAAAAGCATCTCTACCTTGTTTGGTAGGGAAGAGTAGAACCGGGGAAACCGATAATCGGTACCCCCATTAAACCAGGAGTAACACCCATGGCTTTAAATCTTCAAGGCAAAAAAGCAATAGTTGCTGAAGTCAACGAAGCAGCCAATGGTGCTCTATCTGCAGTTGTTGCAGATTCTCGTGGTGTAACAGTTGGCGCAATTACTGCCCTTCGTAAAGAAGCTCGTGCAAATGGTGTTTGGATGAAAGTTGTCCGTAACACTCTAGCAAAACGTGCTCTTGAAGGAACAGATTTTGAGTGTCTTTCTGATTCATTTGTTGGTCCAAGCTTAATCGCTTTCTCATCAGAGCATCCAGGTGCTGCTGCGCGTATCTTTTCAGATTTCGCGAAAAAGAATGAGAAATTCGAGCTTAAAACGGCCGCTTTTGAAGGAAATGTTGTTGATGCAGCAATGCTTGCTACATTACCTACATACGATGAAGCTGTTGCACGCTTAATGAGTGCTATGAAAGAAGCGTCTGCTGGCAAATTGTGTAAAACAATTGAAGCAGTACGTCTACAGAAAGAAGAGCAAGCTGCTTAATTTTAAGCTGTTTAATCACTTTCGGTGTAAAATTTATTTGGACTTAAAGTCCGTTAATTATTAGGAAATTTGTAATGTCTGTATCTAAAGACCAAATCCTTGACGCAATTGCTGAAATGTCAGTAATGGACGTTGTTGCTCTTATTGAAGCAATGGAAGAAAAATTCGGCGTAACAGCTGCAGCTGCAATGGTAGCTGGTCCAGCTGCTGAAGCTGCTGAAGAGAAAACAGAATTTGACGTAATCCTTACTGGCGCTGGCGCTAACAAGGTTTCTGCAATCAAAGCTGTTCGTAGCGCAACTGGCCTTGGCCTTAAAGAAGCGAAAGCTCTTGTTGAAGCTGCTCCTACACCTGTTAAAGAAGGTGTATCTAAAGAAGAAGCTGAAGCACTTGCAAAAGATCTTACTGAAGCTGGTGCTGAAGTTGAGGTTAAGTAATTTAGCTTTTGCTAAGTTCGCTGCCTGAGAAATCAGGCAAGGGCTGGTGATTATTTAATCACCGGCCTTTTTGCGCTATAGAGTGATCCACTCTTTTAGCGCAAATAAAATCTGATTTTTTTCTTTACTTTCAACGCTTTATAGTTTGCTAGTGTTAAAGTGAGAGCTAAATTAGAGCAACAATTGAATGTTGTAAAATCTTGGCATAGCTGCCAGTTAAGTCTGTTCTTACAAGAACAGGTCGGGTCAAAGATCAGCAAGCTGAGGAACCCCATGGCTTACTCTTATTCTGAAAAGAAACGTATCCGTAAGGATTTTGGTAAACGTCCACAAGTTTTAGATATACCTTTTTTACTGTCTACACAGTTAGAATCGTTTAAAAAATTCTTAGTGCCGGACGCTGATGGCGATCATGGTTTGGAAGCTGCCTTCCGTTCTGTGTTCCCAATTAAAAGCTACTCGGGAAATTCTGAGCTTCAATACGTAAGTTACCGTATTGGCGAGCCAGTTTTCGATGTAAAAGAATGTCAAATTCGCGGTGTGACTTATTCTGCTCCACTTCGCGTGAAACTTCGCCTTATCGTTATGGACAAAGAAGCTCCAGGCACAGTTAAAGACATTAAAGAGCAAGAAGTTTACATGGGCGAAATTCCGCTCATGACAGATACCGGTACCTTTGTAATCAATGGTACAGAGCGTGTTATCGTTTCTCAGCTACACCGTAGCCCTGGTGTATTCTTTGATAACGACCGCGGTAAAACTCATTCATCAGGTAAAGTATTATATAACGCACGCGTTATTCCTTACCGTGGTTCATGGTTAGACTTCGAATTTGATGCAAAAGATAACTTATATGTACGTATAGATCGTCGTCGTAAATTACCGGCGTCTATCATCCTACGTGCACTTGAGTACTCTAGTGAACAAATCCTAGAAATCTTCTTCGATAATACTACGTTTGAAGTAGCGGACGGTAAAGTTCTTATGGAACTTGTGCCTTCACGTTTACGTGGTGAAACTGCCGCTTTTGATATCAAGAGCGAAGACGGTGAAGTATTTGTTGAAAGCGGTCGTCGTGTTACGGCTCGCCACATCAAGAGCATCGAGAAGAAAGGCATTAACCGATTAGAAGTGCCACATGAGTATGTTATTGGCCGTGTTATAGCTAAAAACTACGTTGACGAGTCAACGGGTGAAGTTATTGCTAACGCGAATGACGAATTAACTCTTGAGCTAATGGCTGAATTGGTTAAAGCAGGTCACACTAAAATTGATACGTTATATATCAATGAAGTGGACAGCGGTGCTTACATGTCAAATACATTGAACATTGACTCTTCAAGCAGCCGTTTAGAAGCACTAGTAGAAATTTACCGCATGATGCGCCCAGGCGAGCCACCGACGAAAGACGCGGCTGAAGCCTTATTCCAGAACCTGTTCTTCTCTGAAGAACGTTATGACTTATCTACTGTAGGTCGTATGAAG
Source organism: Pseudoalteromonas sp. SWXJZ94C (assembly GCF_015864385.1). Classification (NCBI taxonomy): domain Bacteria; kingdom Pseudomonadati; phylum Pseudomonadota; class Gammaproteobacteria; order Alteromonadales; family Pseudoalteromonadaceae; genus Pseudoalteromonas; species Pseudoalteromonas sp. SWXJZ94C. The sequence goes on along the minus strand of NZ_JADYXF010000032.1, from coordinate 10,559 downwards.
TTCAATAGCCGTGTTGGTTACGATACAGACACAGGCCCAGGCACATTAAGCAAAGAAGACATCGTGTCTGTTATGAAAGTATTAATTGCTATTCGTAACGGTCAAGGCGATGTTGATGATATCGATCACTTAGGCAACCGTCGTATACGTAGTGTTGGCGAAATGGCTGAGAACCAATTCCGTGTTGGTCTAGTACGTGTAGAACGTGCTGTACGTGAGCGTTTAAGCTTAGGTGACCTTGACGCAATAATGCCACAAGATCTTATTAACGCTAAGCCTATATCGGCAGCTGTTAAAGAGTTCTTCGGCTCGTCTCAGTTATCACAGTTTATGGACCAAAATAACCCGCTATCAGAAGTTACGCATAAACGTCGTATCTCTGCATTAGGTCCGGGCGGTCTAACTCGTGAACGCGCAGGCTTTGAAGTACGTGACGTTCACGTAACTCACTATGGTCGCGTATGTCCAATCGAGACTCCTGAGGGTCCAAACATCGGTCTAATTAACTCGTTGTCTACGTACGCACGTACAAATGACTACGGTTTCTTAGAAACACCTTACCGCAAAGTGGTAGACGGTGTTGTAACTGATGAAGTTGATTATTTATCAGCCATTGAAGAAGGTCAGTTTGTTATCGCACAGGCGAATTCAAACTTAACTGAAACCAATGAGTTTGTTGATGAACTTATTCCATGTCGTCACAAAGGTGAATCTACCTTTATGGGTCGTATGGATCAGCAATATATGGATGTATCACCACAACAGGTGATCTCTGTAGCGGCAGCACTTATCCCGTTCTTAGAACACGATGATGCTAACCGTGCATTGATGGGTTCAAACATGCAACGTCAAGCAGTACCAACATTGAAAGCGGACAAACCGTTAGTAGGTACTGGTATTGAGTTAACACTAGCGAAAGATTCTGGTGTAACTATCGTTGCTAAACGTGGTGGTGAAGTAATGTATGCTGACGCAAGTCGCATCGTTGTTAATGTACATGAAGAAGAACGCATTCCTGGTGAAGCGGGCATCGACATTTACAACTTAACCAAATACACACGTTCTAACCAAAATACATGTATTAACCAAAAACCAACTTGTATGGTTGGCGAACCGGTTACTCGTGGTGACGTGTTAGCAGATGGTCCTTCGACTGACTTAGGTGATTTAGCCCTTGGTCAAAACCTGCGCGTGGCATTCATGCCATGGAACGGTTACAACTTCGAAGATTCAATCTTGCTATCAGAGCGCGTAGTTGAAGAAGATCGTCTAACGACTATCCATATTCAAGAGCTACAGTGTGTTGCCCGTGATACTAAATTAGGTCCAGAAGAGATTACTGCAGATATCCCGAATGTGGGTGAATCTGCGCTAGGCAAGCTTGATGAATCAGGTGTTGTTTATATTGGTGCTGAAGTTAAGAGCGGCGATATTCTAGTAGGTAAAGTAACTCCTAAAGGCGAAACACAGTTAACACCTGAAGAGAAGCTTCTGCGAGCTATCTTCGGCGAAAAAGCGTCTGATGTTAAAGACAGCTCTTTACGTGTACCAAACTCTGTAACTGGTACTGTAATTGACGTACAAGTTTTCACCCGTGATGGTGTTGAAAAAGACAAACGTGCGTTAGAAGTTGAAGACATGCAGCTTCGCGAAGCGAAGAAAGACTTCAATGAAGAGTTCCGTATTTTAGAAGCTGGCGTTTTAGGACGTGCTCGCAAGTTACTTGTTGATGCAGGCTTCGAAGAAGACAAATTAACATCGCTGAATGCTGAGAAACTACTTACTCAAAGCCTTGCTGAAGAAGATAAGCAAGCTGAACTTGAGCAATTAGCTGCACAGTACGATGAGCTTAAAGCTGAATACGATAAAAAGTTTGAAAACAAACGTCGTAAAATTACCCAAGGTGATGACTTAGCACCAGGCGTACTTAAGATTGTTAAAGTATACCTAGCTGTTAGACGTCGTATCCAACCGGGTGACAAAATGGCGGGTCGTCATGGTAACAAAGGTGTTATCTCGACTATCGTACCAGTAGAAGATATGCCTTACGATGACAAAGGTCGTACGGTAGATATCGTATTGAATCCACTAGGTGTACCATCGCGTATGAACATCGGTCAGATCCTTGAAACACATATGGGTCTAGCTGCACGTGGTATCGGTGAACGCATTGAAGAAATGATGAAAGAGCAACGTGAGCTTCATGAGCTACGTGACTTCATCAAGCAAGCATACGAAATTGGTGAATCTCGCCAAGTTGTAGACATTGCTAGCTTCACAGATGACGAAATTCGTCGTTTGGCTGAAAACTTAAAAGGTGGTTTACCAATAGCTACTCCTGCATTTGATGGCGCGAAAGAAAGCGAAATTAAAGACATGCTTGAGCTTGCGGGCTACCCACGTAGTGGTCAGGTTACACTTTATGATGGCCGTACTGGTGATCAGTTTGAACGTCAAGTAACTGTTGGTTACATGTACATGCTTAAATTGAATCACTTAGTTGATGATAAAATGCATGCACGTTCTACTGGTTCTTACAGCCTTGTTACTCAGCAGCCGCTGGGTGGTAAAGCACAGTTCGGTGGCCAGCGTTTTGGTGAGATGGAAGTATGGGCACTTGAAGCTTACGGTGCTGCTTACACTCTACAAGAAATGCTAACAGTGAAATCGGATGACGTGAACGGTCGTACTAAGATGTATAAAAACATCGTTGATGGTAACCATAAAATGGAACCAGGTATGCCAGAATCGTTCAACGTATTGTTGAAAGAAATCCGCTCACTGGGTATCAACATCGAGTTGGAAGAAAATTAAGCCAATTAGATGCTGCAGTTAACGCTGCAGCATCTGTTACGGCCGAATAGAATGTAGGGACGAGAATACCCGTCCTCAAGATTAACTCCGACAGGAGAGCTAAGGTGAAAGACTTACTTAAGTTTCTGAAGCAACAAAATAAGACCGAAGAATTCGATGCAATTCGCATTGGTCTTGCTTCACCAGACATGGTTCGTTCATGGTCATACGGTGAAGTAAAGAAACCTGAGACTATTAACTACCGTACTTTCAAGCCTGAGCGTGATGGCTTATTCTGTGCCCGTATTTTCGGTCCAGTGAAAGATTATGAATGCTTATGTGGTAAATATAAGCGTCTTAAACACCGTGGTGTGATCTGTGAAAAGTGTGGCGTTGAAGTAACACTCACTAAAGTGCGACGCGATCGTATGGGTCATATTGACCTTGCGAGCCCAGTTGCACACATATGGTTTTTAAAATCATTACCGTCACGTATCGGCTTAATGCTAGATATGACGCTTCGTGATATTGAACGTGTTCTTTACTTCGAATCATTCGTAGTAACTGAGCCGGGTATGACAACGCTTGAGCGTGGTCAATTACTTGGTGAAGAAGAATACCTAGATGCACTAGAAGAGCATGGTGATGAGTTTGAAGCTAAGATGGGTGCTGAAGCAGTTTTAGACTTGCTTCGTGAACTCGATCTTGCTCAATTAATTGCTGAAATGCGTGAAGAGTTACCAACAATTAACTCTGAAACTAAGCGTAAAAAAATCACTAAACGTCTTAAGTTAATGGAATCGTTCCACCAATCAGGTAATAACCCTGAGTGGATGATCATGACAGTACTTCCAGTATTGCCACCTGATCTACGCCCATTAGTACCTCTAGACGGTGGTCGTTTTGCGACGTCTGATCTAAATGACCTTTACCGTCGTGTTATTAACCGTAATAACCGTCTTAAGCGTCTACTAGATTTAGCAGCACCAGACATTATTGTACGCAACGAAAAACGTATGTTACAAGAAGCGGTAGATGCGCTACTTGATAACGGTCGTCGTGGTCGTGCAATTACAGGTTCTAATAAACGTCCTCTTAAATCTCTTGCTGATATGATCAAGGGTAAGCAAGGTCGTTTCCGTCAGAACTTACTTGGTAAGCGTGTAGATTATTCAGGCCGTTCTGTAATCACAGTTGGTCCTACACTTAAGCTTCACCAATGTGGTCTTCCTAAGAAGATGGCGCTAGAGCTATTCAAACCATTCATCTATGGCAAACTAGAACGTCGCGGCATGGCTACGACAATCAAAGCTGCTAAGAAGATGGTTGAACGTGAAGTTCCGGAAGTATGGGATGTACTTGACGAAGTAATTCGTGAACATCCAGTATTACTTAACCGTGCACCAACACTTCACCGTTTGGGTATCCAAGCGTTTGAGCCTGTGCTTATCGAAGGTAAAGCGATTCATTTGCATCCATTAGTATGTGCGGCGTACAACGCCGATTTCGATGGTGACCAAATGGCGGTACACGTACCGTTAACAATCGAAGCGCAGCTTGAAGCTCGTGCATTGATGATGTCAACAAACAACATTCTATCTCCTGCGAATGGTGAGCCAATCATCGTTCCTTCACAGGATGTTGTATTGGGTCTTTATTACATGACTCGTGACCGCATTAACGCTAAAGGCGAAGGCGCGATATTTAAAGATCCAAAAGAAGCAGAAAAAGCATACCGTAGTGGTAATGCAGACCTTCACGCAATCGTGAAAGTACGTATTAGCCAATCAGTTAAAAACGAAGACGGCGTAGTAGAAGATACTATTACTGTTATCGATACAACTGTTGGTCGTGCGATTCTGTCTCTAATTTTACCTAAAGGCATGCCGTTTGCGTCAATCAACCAGCCGCTAGGTAAAAAGCAGATTTCTGGCTTATTGAATGAGTGTTACCGTCGTCTAGGTCTTAAAGATACAGTTATCTTTGCTGACCAAGTTATGTACACCGGTTTCCATTATGCAATGAAGTCAGGTGTTTCTATCGGTATTGATGACTTAGTTATCCCACCGGTTAAAGCACAGATAATTGAATCAGCTGAAGCTGAAGTTACTGAAATCAACCAACAATTCCAATCAGGTCTTGTAACGGCTGGTGAAAAGTACAACAAAGTTATCGATATCTGGTCACGCGTAAACGAAAACTTATCACGTGAAATGATGTCTAACTTGTCGAAAGACACAGTTATCAATGCACAAGGTGAAGAAGTAGAGCAACCGTCATTTAACTCAGTGTTTATGATGGCCGACTCAGGTGCTCGTGGTAGTGCTGCACAGATTCGTCAGTTGGCGGGTATGCGTGGTCTAATGGCACGTCCAGATGGTTCAATCATCGAGACGCCAATCACAGCTAACTTCCGTGAAGGTCTAAACGTACTTCAGTACTTCATCTCAACGCATGGTGCGCGTAAAGGTCTTGCCGATACAGCACTTAAAACAGCTAACTCGGGTTACCTAACGCGTCGTCTAGTAGACGTTGCACAAGATTTGGTAATCAATGAAGATGACTGTGGCACAGAAGATGGCTTAACAATGAAACCGCTTATTGAAGGTGGTGATGTTGTAGAAGCACTTCGTGAACGTGTTCTAGGTCGTGTTGTTGCTGAAGATATTGTGATTCCAGGTACTAATACAGTACTTGTTGAACGTAATATCATGCTTGACGAAAAGCTGTGTGACCTTTTAGAAGAGCATTCAGTAGATGAAGTTCGCGTACGTTCTGTTATCACTTGTGATAATGACTTTGGTGTTTGTGCTAACTGTTATGGTCGTGACCTAGCACGTGGTCATATCATCAACGCGGGTGAATCAGTTGGTGTTATAGCAGCACAGTCAATCGGTGAGCCAGGTACACAGTTAACAATGCGTACTTTCCACATCGGTGGTGCGGCATCTAGAGCGTCTGCAGAAAATAATGTACAAGTTAAAACTAACGGTACATTAAAACTTCATAACTCTAAGTATGTACTTAACACAGACGATAAGATTGTTATTACCTCTCGTTCAACGGAAATTACTATCATTGATAGTTATGGTCGTGAGAAAGAGCGTTATAAAGTGCCTTACGGTGCAGTATTAACAGTTAAAGACAATACGGAAGTTCAAGGTAACGACATCGTTGCTACTTGGGACCCGCATAGTCACCCAATCGTTCTTGAGCATAAATCAAAAGTATCGTTTAGCGATATCGATGATTCAAATACAGAAGCACAGACTGATGAACTAACCGGTTTAACCCGTGTAGTTGTAAAAGACCTTGCTAAAGTAAATACGAAAGAACCAAAGCTTATCATCGAAAGTGAAGAGCGCGGTCTGCAAGAAACACGTCTACCTTCATATACTACAATTGAAGTGATTGACGGCGTTACAGCAAACCCTGGTGACGTGCTTGCACGTATACCACAAGAAGGTTCGAAAACTCGTGATATCACGGGTGGTCTACCACGCGTAGCCGACTTATTTGAAGCTCGTAAGCCAAAAGATCCAGCTATCTTAGCTGAAATCACAGGTACAATTAGCTTCGGTAAAGAGACTAAAGGTAAGAAGCGTTTAGTTATTACTCCACCAGAAGGTGATCATTACGAAGAGATGATCCACAAGTGGCGTCAACTTAACGTGTTTGAAGGTGAGCAAGTGTCTAAAGGTGAAGTTATCGCCGATGGTCCTGAATCACCGCATGACATCTTACGCCTACGTGGTGTGACTCATGTTGCTAACTACATCGTTAACGAAGTGCAAGAGGTTTACCGTTTGCAAGGCGTTAAGATCAATGACAAGCACATTGAAACAATTATCCGTCAAATGTTACGTAAATGTACCATTATGCACGGCGGTGATACTGACTTCTTAGCCGGTGAACAAATCGAAGTGGCGCGCGTTAATATCGCAAACCGTGACCTTGAAAAACAAGGTAAGATACCAGCTAAGTTTGAAATCCAGTTAATGGGTATCACAAAAGCATCACTAGCAACAGAATCTTTCATCTCTGCAGCGTCTTTCCAAGAGACAACACGTGTTCTTACAGATGCGGCAGTGAATGGTAAGAGCGATGAACTTCGCGGTCTTAAAGAAAACGTAATTGTGGGTCGTTTGATCCCAGCCGGTACCGGTTTTGCGTATCATCAAGAACGTATGGCTCGCCGTAAACAAAGCAAAGTAGTAGTAGAAGAGCAAACTGTAAGTGCAGAAGAGGCAACTCAAGCACTAACTGACGCTCTAAATGCTGATTTGTCTGGAAATCAATAAACTGTTCTTAATCAATAGATTAAGTGATAGTAAGGCAGATATCTTCTGTCTTACTATTAGTTTAGGTTGACAGGTTAAACTTTGCTCATTAAAATTCCGCCACCCATTTACTTGTGTGCTTAATGCAGGCTCGTAAATAAAGGGCGGATTTTTTATTTTTTTCAGTAGTAATTTTAATTTCAGGAGCTATTTAAATGGCAACTATTAACCAGCTAGTGCGTAAGCCACGCCGTAGCAAGGTTACGAAAAGTAACTCAGCTGCACTAAAAGCGTGTCCGCAAAAGCGCGGTGTATGTACTCGCGTATATACAACTACACCTAAGAAACCTAACTCGGCGTTACGTAAAGTAGCTCGTGTACGTTTAACTAACGGTTTCGAAGTAACTTCATACATTGGTGGTGAAGGTCATAACCTTCAAGAGCATAGTGTAATCCTAATCCGTGGTGGTCGTGTTAAAGATTTACCAGGTGTGCGTTTTCACACTGTTCGTGGTGCACTTGACTGTGCAGGCGTTAGCGACCGTCGTCAAGCTCGTTCTAAATACGGTACTAAACGCCCTAAAGGCTAATGTTTTCCGTTAGTAAGGCCAAGCACTAAATATTTATAATTATTGTTTTGGGTGATTGACTCGAAAGAGCAAACCTGAATAAACCGGAGATACAAAATGCCTAGAAGACGCGTAATCGGTCAACGTAAAATTCTTCCAGATCCTAAGTTCGGATCGGAACTTCTTGCTAAATTCGTTAACATCGTGATGTTAGACGGCAAGAAATCTACTGCTGAAAAAATTGTTTATGGTGCGCTAGACGTGGCTGCTGAGAAATCAGGCAAGTCGCACCTAGAAATCTTTGAAACTGCACTTGATAACATCCGCCCACAGGTAGAAGTTAAATCTCGCCGTGTTGGTGGTTCAACTTATCAAGTACCAGTTGAAGTACGTCCAGTTCGTCGTAACGCATTAGGTATGCGTTGGTTAGTAGACGCTGCACGTAAGCGTGGCGAAAAATCTATGGGCTTACGTTTAGCTCAAGAAATCGTTGACGCTGCTGACAACAAAGGCACTGCGGTTAAGAAACGTGAAGACGTTCACCGTATGGCTGAAGCGAATAAAGCATTCGCTCATTACCGTTGGTAATCTGTCTTTAACCTTTAAGAGGATCATATGGCACGTACAACTCCACTTGAGCGCTATCGTAATATAGGTATTGTTGCTCACGTAGATGCAGGCAAAACCACCACAACAGAACGAGTTCTGTTCTACACGGGTCTTTCTCATAAGATCGGTGAAGTACATGATGGCGCTGCAACTATGGATTGGATGGAGCAGGAACAAGAGCGTGGTATCACAATCACTTCTGCTGCAACAACGTGTTTTTGGAAAGGGATGGACGCTCAATTTGACGCCCATCGTATCAATATTATTGATACTCCAGGACACGTAGATTTCACTATCGAAGTAGAGCGTTCTTTACGCGTACTTGATGGTGCGGTAGTTGTTCTTTGTGCTTCATCTGGTGTACAGCCGCAAACTGAGACAGTTTGGCGTCAAGCGAACAAATACGAAGTTCCGAGAATGATCTTCGTAAATAAAATGGATCGCACGGGCGCTGACTTCTTAGCGGTGGTTAGCCAGGTGAAATCTCGTCTTGGAGCAACGCCTGTTCCAATTCAGTTGCCTGTAGGCGCTGAGGACGACTTTAAAGGTGTTATTGACCTCATAAAAATGAAAATGATTAACTGGAACGAAGCGGACCAGGGTATGACTTTTTCATATGAGGCAATACCGGCAGATCTTCTGGAATTAGCTGAAGAATGGCGCTCTCATTTAGTTGAAAGCGCTGCTGAAGCAACAGATGAACTAATGGATAAATACTTAGAAGGTGAAGAGTTAAGCGAAGCAGAAATCAAAAATGCTTTGCGTCAACGAACATTAGCGAATGAGATTGTTCCAGTTACTTGTGGTAGTGCATTTAAAAACAAAGGTGTTCAAGCTGTGCTTGATTGCGTTGTTGAATATATGCCCTCACCAGAGCAAGTGAAACAAATCCAAGGTATCTTAGAAAATGGTACTGAGGAAGAACGTCCTGCTAATGATAAAGCGCCGTTTGCTGCACTCGCATTTAAGATTGCAACAGACCCGTTTGTTGGCACCTTGACCTTTTTCCGTGTTTACTCTGGTACTGTTAAACAGGGTGACACGGTATATAATCCAGTAAAAAGTAAGCGTGAGCGACTTGGCCGTATCGTACAGATGCATTCAAACTCTCGTGAAGAGATCAAAGAAGTTTTCGCAGGCGACATCGCGGCAGCTATTGGTCTTAAAGACGTAACAACAGGTGAAACACTGTGTGATCCGAGTTCTATTATTACGCTTGAGCGTATGGAATTCCCTGAACCAGTAATCTCTATTGCGGTTGAGCCTCGCACTATAGCTGACCAAGATAAGATGGGTATTGCGCTAGGTAAACTAGCTGCTGAAGATCCTTCTTTTCGCGTACAAACTGACGAAGAATCAGGCCAGATTATAATCTCTGGTATGGGTGAACTTCACCTTGATATCATCGTCGACCGTATGAAACGTGAATTCAGTGTTGAATGTAACGTTGGTAAGCCGCAGGTCTCATACCGAGAAGCTATTCGTTCAACTGTTAAAGTTGAAGGGAAGTTTATACGTCAGTCAGGTGGTCGTGGTCAATATGGTCACGTTTGGATTAAACTTGAACCGATGGATATTACGGATGATGAGTCACCAATTTACGAGTTCGTTAACGAAACCGTAGGTGGTTCTGTTCCTAAAGAATTCGTCCCTGCGGTAGACAAAGGTATCCAAGAGCAAATGTCTCAAGGTGTACTGGCAGGCTACCCATTACTTGGCGTTAGAGCGACTTTATATGATGGTTCATTCCATGATGTAGATTCGAATGAAATGGCATTTAAAATAGCAGGTTCACTGGCAATGAGAGATGGGGCGCTTAAAGCTAACCCTGTACTTTTAGAGCCAGTAATGAAGGTTGAAGTACTCACTCCTGATTCAAATATGGGTGATGTAGTTGGCGACTTAAACCGTCGCCGCGGCATAATCGAAGGCATGGAAGATGCATTAGGTGGACTTAAGCAAATTAATGCGCAAGTTCCTCTTTCTGAAATGTTTGGTTATGCGACTGCTTTACGATCTGCAACACAAGGCCGTGCCTCATACTCTATGGAGTTTGTGAAGTATGCTGAAGCCTCTAAAAATGTTGCAGATACAATAATTTCAGCTCGCGCTGTTATATAATTTTAGCTTGTCTGGCTCAATAGTGAGTCAGGCTTTAATTTCTTTATTAGGAATTTTTTAAGATGGCAAAAGAAAAGTTTGAACGCGTAAAACCGCACGTAAACGTTGGTACAATCGGCCACGTTGACCACGGTAAAACTACACTAACTGCAGCAATCACTAACGTACTTGCAAAAGTATACGGCGG
>NZ_JADYXF010000031.1:0-64826 GCF_015864385.1 Pseudoalteromonas sp. SWXJZ94C | reverse complement strand
AACGTTTTTTAGCGAATTCAATTATACCTCATCCTCATGCTGTTTGTTTTTTATACCGCAAAGATCAACACGCCCTAGTCAAACAGCTTAGATTATTATTCTTTTTTATACTTAACAATAGCTTACAAAACAAACAAAGAGATAATAGGAATTATTTGCATTTAGGTGTTGACAGATAGTTAGATCTAACTGATAATCAATATCAACAAGACGGAAGACATACTGGCTTGTGACGGAATGAATTGATTAATTGTTTCTGACCCTGAAACAACGTGTAGCGCACGTTAACAGCTATGGTTACTTATTATGGACCGCAACGCCCCTTGATGTTGATAATAAGTAACCGCCCTATTTTACTTGCTACATTGCTCATATCGGTGACGGTAGATATGAAACTAAAAAAGCCCTTACGGGCTTTTTTTATGTCTGCAATTTAACAAATTTAAGTTACTTATAACGCTAAATAACCTGAACTCTGGTTAAGAGATTTACTAACGTATTGAGTCATGGTGATATTTAAATTTATTTTCTCTAGCCAGAGATTTTCAGTGAAAACAAGGCGAATTTACGCGTCAATAGCTGGTCTATTGCAAGTAAATTCAACGCAGTTAGCGCTGAAAATAGCTGCTCGAGATAGATTTATTATTCTAGGGCGTGTTGACCTTTGTGGATTGAAATTTGTTCAATCTAGGGGCGATTTAATCGCGGCGCGAGGTTTGTAACCTAGTGGGCTAAGTAAAAACCGAGCAACAAAGAGTCAATCGTCCCTAGAAAGAACCCAAAGGGCAGCGCATGTTTGGTATTTATGCTGCGTTATCGCCTATTTATGGGGAATAACCACATTACATAGGCTCTGCCTTGCCCAAATACCAAACATACTGCTGCAAATTCAACCACGAAAGGTCAACACGCCCTAGGTTCAGGTTAATTATTAACGACGGTTTTTACGCGCTCGTGCTCGGCGTTGAAGTTTCTCTTCTTCTTTAGCTTGTTTTTTAGCTTCTGCAGCGGCACGTAAACCAGCAACCATTACTTCTTCTTCCTCACGCATTTGCGGAGTTTCCATTGTAATGCGACCAATAATGCCATCACGTAATTCGTTAATTAGTATTTCAGACATTTTGTACGTGTCGATTTGATTACCACCACGAATACAACCACGCTTTTTACCGGCCATTTCAACAAACTCCCAATCACTTTCAGGAAGTTCGGCAATTTTATAACGTGCTTTTAAAAGCTCTGGGTACGCACGCAATAAGTATTCAGCGGTATAGCTAGCTACTTCTTCATACTCAAGCGCCGTATCACGAATTGCACCTGTAGCACCTAAACGATAACCTGAGTTTTCGTTCTCTACTTTTGGCCAAAGCATACCTGGCGTATCGTAAAGCATAATGCCATCCTCAAGCTTAATGCGTTGCTGCGCTTTAGTTACCGCAGGTTCATTACCTGTTTTTGCAACTATACGCCCAGCTAATACATTAATTAACGTAGATTTACCTACGTTAGGAATACCCATTATCATGGCTTTAATTTGCTTATCGGCACCCACTTTATGCGGCACCAATTTTTTACAAAGTTCGTTAATGCGATGTACTTCAGCCGCTTTATCATGTCCAAAAGAAATAGCTTTAACACCGTTTTCTTGCTCAAAATAATCTTTCCAGATTTGAGTCATTTTAGGATCAGCTAAATCAGCTTTGTTCATAATTTTGATGACCGGCTTACCTTCACGCAAGGTTGCCACCATCGGATTTTCGCTACTATAAGGAATGCGCGCATCAAGCACTTCAATGATCACATCCATTTGTGGCATTATTTCTTTAATTTCATTGCGGGCTTTATTCATGTGCCCAGGGAACCACTGTATTCCTACTCTACTCATTTGATTTATATGACCTTTAATTAAAGGCCGCAGCCTATGGGTACTAATGTGGGTACTAAAAGTAAAACTATGCTTTTGTACTTTTCGTTTATGGGAGTTAGTCTACTACAAAATTGCACTTGGATTCTTATGAAAATATATGAATAACTAAATATCAACTCAGCCCACACTCTATATATCTTTATATAGGAATGTTATTCCCTTTCTCACGTGCTTGTTGTGGGCTGATTAAGTCAGTCAGTTGTTCCTATTTCAATCAAAATTTATGATGGTATAAGTATTTTGCAAACACCCGTTTTTTCCAGGAAATCTGTGCCAATTAAATACGGCCTATAATATCCCTCAACTGGATCTTCCTTTTTATTAGAAGCTGATAAGTGTAAACATTCATGAAGCGGAAAGTTACCTCGATTAAATATTAAATCAGCATGTGCTTCCCCAGTACAATCAAGTATCGTTCCATCGGTTAAAGTTAACCAAACATGTGCTTTAATAGGTTCATTTAAACTAGGGGAATTTAACTCACTTTTAATACTCTCATCCGACATTTCACAATAAATATAATCATGCCAATACCGATCCCCAATTGTAATATGGCTGTCTATATTTAAATCTTTCTTTAAAAAATACTGAAGCATTAGATGAACATCCGTACATTTACTTGCTAAGTCTTGGGATGACTTAAAACCGTGAAGTTGCAACATTTCAAGGCAATGTATTAATACTTCTTGTTTCTTATTGTCGCTAATAGCTTCGCTAAATGGCAACGGGCTTGAAGGCAATTTTAGCTGTAACTCTTGAGTTCTAAGCACCGCGTCTTCAATTCTTTTTTTATAATTCATATCTCTTACCTATAAATTTATATAAAGTATCTTACGTAATATAAAGCTAAGCGCAGCTTTCGCTACGCTTAGCTTAAATAAAATTATTTAACTATTTTTTACCGTTATAGTTAGGGTTGTTCGGATTTAACTGATTACTTCGATTATCTTGTGTTCTTTGGTATGGAGCATTGACTCCAGAAGTGCCTTTATTGCTGTTTCTTTGGTTTGATTTATGATCATTATTGTTAGACATATATGTCTCCTTAAAAAGTTAATTGTGATTCGACTTATGGAGCTTCAGCGTTAGCTAAAGCTCCTTCAATCGTCGAATATCCATTTTAAAGTTTCTATATGCTCTAAAGTCACTTGGCGTGCTTGGAACTGTTATTTTGATACCTGATGGCGCAATCAGCCTTGGATGACGCCCACGCTTTAAAGACCAACCTTTTTTCTTCAATAACTTACAAACCAACGTGTTAATGTTTTTATCATTACTATATTTTTTCATTATTGCTCTCCTAGTGTTATCAAATTCTCTTTAATAACTTGCGGAAAGCTCGAAGGGTATCGGCTTGCGAATGCTTTAACGTTAAAGTTCACATGATTCAAAGCCTTAGAAACCCCTATATCCAATATTGAAGGACTAAGCGTTAATCCCTGACACGATGACGAGTTTTGGTAAAAGTTACCTTCTGGATTTATCATCAAATATGATTGCCACATATCGCAATTATCTTCAATTGCAATAACATTACTGTGCTCTTTATGCTTTTGAACATAAGAATCATATTTTTCTTGCGAGATAGTTAACTGGTCACTATAGACAGGTAATGCACGTAAGAGCTTCCACTTGTCGGGTTGCAATAATGCGATTGCTGCATTCAAATTCTCGCGAAAGTTAAATGCATTAACAACAGTATTAACTTTCAACTTACCTTGAGGATTTAACTGACGATATAGCGCTGTAACAGTTAATGCTTTTTGCGGGGAAAACCATTCACCTTTACGATCTGTTCGGCCAATGCTTTGAGCTATTAAATAATCTGCAGTATCAAAACTTAAACCAAGCATATCTAAATGAGGGGCAATACGCCTTAACATTGTTGGTGACAAAAAATGTCCGTTAGTAATAAGTGATGTATTAAAGCCTATACTCTTTGCAAATAATAAAGCGCTAACAAAGCGAGCACCTAACATTACAGGCTCTCCACCAGCAAAGTTAATCCTTACTGATTGATAACCTAATTCTTGTCGTATTTGATTATTCGAAAAAAAGTACTCAGCTAGCATTAGCAGTAAATCTTGAATACTCTCTGAAGAATGATGTAACTCTGTTGCTGACGTATTATCTTGCCACTTAGCGTAACAATAACCACAACGGTAATTACACGCTTCGGTCATGTGAAAGTTAATAACAAGCTCTTTAATATTTGTCATATGAATCTCCATCTATTGCTGACAGCTATAGATTCACTTAGTGCAATGCACTAACAAACATTATTTTTAATAATTACATTTTTTGGAAATACCCTAATAAATCATCAAACTCCTCTGCTTCCTTGTGCCGAGATGTTATATGTTCTACCAATTGCTTAACACTATGGTTATTTGTATCTAATTGCCTTGATAATGCTAACGCCTTGTCTATATCGTTATTTAAATAAGCTAAGAGCAAGTTATCTGTTGAGCTGGTAAGGGCAGACTGCGCAAGTAATGCATGTAATAAACTGAGATTTTTCCCTAAAGCTAGCTGAGGCATTACGGCAAACGGGTTAGGTAATCTCTTTTTGCGCAAGTCACAATCACTAGCAAGCGCATTCGCAAATTCAGCAGCGGTCGTTTTACTCAGAGCAATTCCCATTAATGAATTACTTTCGCCAAATAATTGCTTAACTATCACAGCGCAATGGTGCCTAAAGCTCTTATCTTCAAATATTTTTTTTACGTCTTTGGGATCATGAAAAATTGCATTAAGAAGTAAAGCATTAAATAGCACATCTAGCTGCCCATCCGCCAAACGCTTTGTTGACCTTTGAACCTTTAGCTCAGTTTCAACTTTAATAAGTTTATTACGAACAAGAGAATTTGCTTTGTCTTTTAAATATGTACTTTCTTTGGCAACATCAATCCCAAATAAGAAGCGAATAGCATCAGGAACGGTCATACCACTAGTCATTGCAGTAAACCGCCTCAAGTAAGTGACTCGCTTTAAGTCCTTTTAGTTGCTCTGCACCAAATGACATATTCGCAATTATTTGTGCTAAGTCGAACCAATTACTCTTTTTATAATACCCATATCTTTTTTTACACGACGGTGAGCTCTTAATATATTGTTGCAATACACCTATACAGTAGCCAGCACGCATAGCCTCTGAGATAGAAGTATGAAGAGCAGCATACTTCCCTGGCTCTTGTTTTCGGTCAAATATCTCAATCACTTCTCTACAAGATGATTGCAAAAATACTGGGTCATCAGGTTGAAATAATTGCTCTTTTGCCTCAAGGCGGGTCGTACTAAAAAAAACAGTTAAGGCAACTAAACTTAAAATTAATTTTTTCATTGTTCTACTTCCAAACATTTGTAAACTTAGCTCATCGCTGCTGGTTGTTCATTTTTTAAATCATTGTCAGGCAAGTTACTGGCTGCATCATCTTTACTTTTATAAAAGTTAGGCAAAGGCGTACTCGCATAAATTGCAATAATTGTAATAAAAATAGAAAGGAAGGATTGAATATCAGCATATTTATCTAATATAGCCACCCCAAGTACACCTTGGTCGATTAATTCAATTATTAAATAGAATGAAAAAAATAACGAAAAAAATAGCTCAGCAAAAGCAATAACAAACACAAAGCGTTTAAGTGCTTTCCACTTAGTCCAGTTCAAAGCAAAACAACGCGCAAAAAATCGCCATACTGAGGCTGCAAATATAATGAAAAGTCCGACTTCACTCAAATCTAAGTCAGATAAGCCAGCATCATACTCAAAAAAATAAAGAGGGATAGAAACCAAGTTAAAAGCAGCTATTAAGCTTAAGGCCAAATAAAGAAAAACAATTATAAAACCATGAGCAAAATGCCCAAATAAAATATCAACAGTATTAAAAACAGACTTCATTTTCATCCTTGAATTTATATTAAAGATAGTTATTTTATAAGTTATTACTATTTAGAGACACAAGCGAGGCAAAGCCATAAGTAACAACTTAATCAAAAACAGCATAAATAGCTGATGCCATGCATCAGCTATTTATGTTGTTTTAACCAATGATTACTTATTTAGAATCACCTTGTGGATTATCCTGGTTTTGAGCTATTTGTGTCATTGGCAGCAATATACGAGGTAGCCTCATTCGCTCGCACTGAGCAGAAAGTAGCTCTCTCCAGTAAGGCCATACATGATAACTAACATTATTAAGAGCAAACTCGTCTAAGCACTCAGAGCTTATTTCGGTTTTCAGTAAGTATTCCGCAACAAATTCGCTTTCGATTAAAGCTAGCATGTCAGCATCTTCGCTTTCATCTTTGACCCACTTAACTCCGACTTCGACAAACACACGAAATAATAAATCACCATCATCATTTTGGATCGTTTCAGACTTTGTTACTAAGTGCTTGCTCTGAATGATACAGCCATCTAGATTAGAGTATTTAGGGTCAAAGCCATCGCTACATTGTGCATTCACACTGCGTGCGTAAAGATCTTGAATTTGTAAGTTTTCAATCGCTTTTTGTAAAGTATTTTTATTCATTTTAGCCAACTGCCTGTAACTGCGACTGGGTATAACCTTGACCGCCTTTAAGCGTATTAGAGCTAATAACTGTCACTTTTTGACGAGGTTTTTTACCGCTAACCATCGGTTGAGTGAAAGAAGTCCAATTCCAATCGTGGGTTGGCACAGGGCGAATACGTGCTTCTTTGTATGTATGAGTATGATTTAAGTACTCAAAGGCTGCCGGTACATCATGAGCAACTCGCAATAGCTTATCCATTGCCTCAGATTGAGTTACGTCATCAGCTTCGTATTTTGAAAAGGCAACCGGGCCACCTCCAAAAATGCGAGCGGCTTCGGCCTGTGTTAAACCAAGAGTATTACGTAATTCTTTTAACTGACTACCTGTAAGTAAACCATCGACTTCTTTTTTAAACGCAATCATCAATCTTTTATTAGTACGAGACTGTTCAGGCAGAGTTATTTCAGAGCCACAGCAATCACACTCACTGTAATGCATTGGCAATTCTTTATGGGTATTTTTATATTCAACAGGGTTACAACCAACATGAGCATGTAACTCACCCTCTTCACATATTGAACATACAGAAGTATTTTTCATTTTCGTTCTCCTATCAAGAACCAGAAGGATGGCAAGAGGCTAAAAGTAATACTTTACCGGTCTTACCAATCGCTACTTTAATATAATATTCAAAATCCATTTCTTTATACGCATTTTCATTCCACTCTTTACGTATAAATCGATAAGCATCGCATGCAGCCCAAGCCCCATTAGGTTTAGGTTGGCACCACTCAGACCCTAAGTACTGGCCATATTCAATTGCATACTTAGCCAAAGACTCAATATCATCTTGATCTAAGCACCACTTTTGCATATCTCTTGCGCAACCATTAGACCACGCAATGAGCTTACCTTGTTCAAGCAAACCTAAAACATCTGATGATCCATAAAGAGGCGTTGTTTGACCTTTTATTTTACGATCTTTTTCAGATTTGGGTAGCTCACCAGAATATTGGCTGACGATTTTACTACTTACCATAATGGTAAGTCTACTTTATTAGTCAAAATTTGCTCACTTTAGTTCAAACTAACTCTACTTAAAATTAAATCTTCAATTCGACTGCTGTGTAATCTCTAAAACTTGATTATCATAACTAAGAACGAAAACTGTGACTTTTCATATGTCATTAGAAATTTTTATTAAGAACTTGTTTGGTGTATTGCAAACAACGTGATGTCCAAAGCATTTCAGTTCTTTAAATTGCTACTGGACTAGTCTAAAGATGCTTTAGCAACTAAGGTAGAGCCAGTCCTGCAACATTCTTGTCTTATGTCTGCCACACTTTTACCTATCCTTAAAGCAAAGGCGACTATAAAACCAAAATAACCGAGAAGTCTAAGTAAGCTGTTCTCAATTATGTTCTTAGGTGGTTCTGCTTGCCACTTCTTTAACTCTTGCATACTCATGTTATAAATTTCAGCTAAACCTATTATTCTTTTGTGGAATGCACCTAACCTATCGATTGGGCTATTAGGGGCTTTTTTATCTGTTGAAAAAATTGATATTTGGCCGATGTTACGTTTCTCAACACTCTCCAAATAATCCTTAATTTCAATATTTTTATCTACTACTAAAACTTCTTCTATTTGGTATCTCAAAGCAGAAAGATACTTACAATCATTATCGGTAGACGAGTTCAAAGGGAAGCATTTTAACTCCGCTTTCTCCCTCCTTATATGGCTATAGATGTTATTTTTATTTTTGGTTATTTTACTTTCAAGATTTAATATTTTGTTGTTGTAATTTAGCTTATTGTAATCTTGAAAAGCAGCACAAGCTCCGACAGCAGCAAATAAAATCCATATAAGATCTACGGACTTCCACACTACACTTTTCTTATAATAACAAAATGCAAACGTGGCAGAAACTAAACTAAGGACGACTAGGGTGGCAATCCAAATTTTCATATCCAACATTTTTAACTCTAAATAATCCATATTTTATATCCTAATTGTTAAATCTAACTTCAATGAATAATTTAATCGCATCTAAATTCCCTTCAAAAGTATGAAAATACAATTCTTAAACAACTTTTTTATAGAACTTATTGCAGCACAGACTCGAAAGCTTGTTATAAGCTCCTTTAAGTTCTTTTCTCATAAATTTCTTTGCTTATTACTTAACCAAAGAAATATCGATAATTAAATCTCCCTTCCTTAGAGCTTTTTTACATCTAGTTATACCTTTTTAATAATATTCCTTTATGTATCCGTATGCTCTATCAAACAGTATTTGGTCTGTGTGGAGTTTGTATTTAAGTAACGCCTTACGTAGTGACTTCTGAACCTCACGCTCGCCGCCGGTTGTACCCTGCCAGCCTGGGAAGCGTACAACACGTACAATGGCGTCTATGTCGGTTACTATACGCTCTACTACCGCAGGGGTTTGATCGTCTTTAAGCTCTAAAAATAGGTCTGTTAATGCGGCTTTGGGTGTTCTTTCTTGTAGTTCGTCGTCTAGTTCTTTTTCTGCTTGAACCACTTCTTTGGCTATTTTACAAAGCTCTTTAACAAAGTCGATTGAGGCTATTAGACCTTTTTCGGCTTTGTCGCGCAGAGCTTCTAGTCGTTCACTTAACGATTTAAATACAGGTAAGTCGCCACGGTCTTTAAAACGCTTTGCTAGCTCTTTCTCAAGCTGTTTTGTTTTACGTGGATCTGGGTTATTAAATATGTTTTCGATAACGTCAGCATCAAGCACAAACTCTTCTAGGTTATGTACGTTGCCTACATGTACGTTGTCATGTATGAGTTGTGTTGTTTGTGCGCCTAGCGTTAGCCATAACAACTTACCAATGTTATCTGAGGCTGGTTTTACCGACTCATAAACCTGGGCTAGCCATTTGTAATCTTCGTTGTATTCATCGAGAACGCTATCAGGTGAAAGCGACTCCCACAGCTTAGCTAGGTATTTAAAATCCAATGCAAAGGCGTCTTTCTTTTTATCATCGCTAATGGCGTTCTGTGCAGCCTCTAGACCTTCAAAGCCCTCAATGGTTCTATCTACACCAACAAAGTGAGCTAGTGTATCAATCATCGCTTGTGGCAGCTTTGCGCGTAGTTCGCTTAAGTTAGAAGTAACTTGTTGTACGCTATCGTCAGCAAACTCTTTAATTAAATACTCGTAAGCATTACTTAGTTTGTCGTCAGGCACATTTTTTAAGTTAAGCTTGTGCTGTGAGTAATGCTCAATAAGGTTAGTGAGCATGGCATCGGTAAGGCAGTCTTTATTAGTCCAACTGGCATCACCAAAAATACCGTCTAAGGTATCTGGGTTGGCTTTTTCAATTGCACGCATGGCGTTTTGTAGTGCTAAACCAATGTTAGTGGTGGTTTCGCGTACATCGTTCCAATGCGCGCCTTCCGGGATTAAAAAGTTATGATTTTCTGCGAAGGCAGCGTATTCTAAATCACCATCGCTTTCTGCTAGTACGTTTTCAAACTCTTCGTCGTATACATCAGATATACGCTTAAAGAACATAAGCGGGAAAATGTACTGTTTGTAGTCGCCGGCGTCGATGGTGCCTCTGAGGATTACTGCAGCTTCCCACAGGTATTTTTCTAGGGCTTTTTGATCAAAAGAAAGTTGGGTCATCATGCTGATGGCTCCTCAATAAGCAAACTTCTTTCAAATGCTTTATAAATACTATTAATTAAATTAGCTAATGGTGCAATATGGTCATGCTTAATATCGAGCTGTGACAACTCCTCAAAGGGCACTGTTATACTAATGTGGTAACCAAAAGAAATATTAAACACTGTTCTATTTGAGCTTAATATTTTACCTTCCCATTTACATTCGTTTTTCCAGTCGGTGCTTATGTGGTCATCTAATAAAGCCTCAATAGTGCCCCACGACTCTCTTTTGAATCTGCCGGTGTATTTATTAAAGTTTTGCTTGGTGTATAGAGGCTTTTTAAAATCACTATCACTGAGCCACAAGCCTGTTATGTATGACTGCCCTGTTAATTTAATATGATAGTTTTTGTTTGCTTTATACAACTGGTTATTTATTTTTAAATGCTCGGTAAATTGCAATCCACTTTGAAAAATCTCATACCCTTGGCCTTTGGTGTTGCCAGGGTAAATATTGACGATTAAATCGCCGGTGTTCGCATCTATATTAAATAGCAGCTCATTAGCCCAGTCTTTGGAAAACGTAGTACCTAATCTGTCGTTATAAGTAAGCTTTTGTACTGTGCCATTATCATTACAAAATTGGGTGAGAGCCGATTCAATTCTTCGTTCGATTGATTTTTTATTTCCACATTGCAAAGAGCCAATAGGGGTTTCGGGCAGCCAACGGAAATTATGGTTTTTTACAAGCTGAATAAAGTCGGTAAGGAATCGGTTACTGTTATTTGTTGTTTTTTCAAAGCTGGCGACCTTTACTGCTATCAGCATTAATTTTTTCCAGTTGAGGTCGAATGGCGTTATATTAGCTTTGTGTTCTTCAATATTTATATTTTGTTTTTTTAATATATTGAACACTTGATTGTATAGCTGTGCAGTGCAGTCAATATTGTCTCGTTTAGCTTCAACGACAATTAACACGTCATTAACCGTTATGACTAAATCACAAATGGGATCGTATTCTGTATGATCAGTTTGAACCCAAAAGTTAAACATTTCAGCTTCACTTAGTGTAACTGCATAAACTTTTTCAAAATCGGTAATTTGACTTGCCTGCTTTTGTATTTCGATCTGAACGTTGGTCTCGCCATCTAGGTTTTCAAATAATTGATCAAACAGGTTTGACCCACTAAAAATAGATTTAAGCACTTCATGAAAAAATAAAGCATCTTCTTGCAAACAAATAGCTAAGGAACGTGTTAAATCGTTTTCGAGTTGGTAACTGCGGTTATCTTTAGCGTAAGTTGTAAATATATTAAGGTGCTTATTCATTTACAAAAATCCCTTAAGCACTTGTTTAAACTTCTCTTCGGCTACTAAGCTTGCTTGCCAGGCTTGTTTTAAATCGGCCATTGCTTCTTCTACTGATGGCAGGTTATCTTCGATGATCTTTTCGACGTAGAGTGGTATGTTTAAGTTGTAGTCGTTTTCTTCTAAATCAGCATTAGAGGCTACTTTTACGTAGTTTTCTACATCTTGATAGTTATGATACCAGTCGTAAATTTGTTGAACGTGATTTGGCTCTAGGAAGTTTTGCGCTCGGCCTGCACGAATTTGGTCTGATGCATCTATAAACAATACTTTGCCTTTTTTATCGGCAGGTTTGTTTTGCTTAAATACCATGACACAAGCAGCTAGTTGCGTACCATAGAACACGTTTGGCCCTAAACCAATAACGGCTTCTAGCATGTCTTGCTCTAGTAGTTGCTTACGTATTTGGCCCTCGGCGGCTTTTCTGAATAATGCGCCATGAGGCAGTACTACTGTCATGCGGCCGGTGCTGTTCATAGATTTAACCATGTGCTGCACCCAAGCCATATCACCATTACCTTTTGGTGGTACACCAGCAATATTACGGTCGTATGGGTCGTTAGCCCAATTTTCAGCGCCCCAACCTTTTAATGAGAACGGTGGGTTGGCTATTACGCAATCAAACGTTCTAAGCATATCAGGATCAACGTTTTGGTTGCCTAATACGTACTGTGAAAAGTGCTCAACTAAGTCAATAAGTAAGGCATCAGACAGCTTATTTTTATTACTCCACTGTGCATCACCAAATATGCCGTAAAGGTATTCTTGGTTAGCTTGCTCTATGCCACGTAAAGCACTTTCAATAGCTGCACCTACGTTAGTGGTAGTTTCACGAATATCTTGCCAGTGGCAGTCTTGTGGGATTTCAAAGCGGTGCATTTCTGGTAGTGCTGCGTAGTCTTTATCGCCATCCGACTCTTCAAGTGCTAGGCGGTACTCCTCGTCATACACATCAGATATACGCTTAAAGAAAAGTAGCGGGAATATGTATACTTTAAAGTCGGAAGCATCTACTGGCCCTTTTAAGATCCAGGCTGCCTTTGAGAGGTACTGCTCTAACTGCGAGAGCGTTATTTTTTCCATTATTAAATCTCGTTGTATTTAACTTGCGATAAGCTGAGGATTTCTAGGCTAGATTATACATTAATGAGCAGGGTAGTTGATGGAAGCTTAATAAATACAGTGGCGTGGATTATTGCTCATATCCATATTAAGCTTTACTGACTCAATCTAACGCTAAACAATCCCTTATTACTGACAGAGTAAAACAAACTTAATAAATTGAACACACCTAAGTAAATTTATTAGCTCCCCCTTTTACCAGCCAAACTTATACACACCAAAATTAAATAATATTTGTAACGTTATTGGTTACTTATAAAATATCTGGGTTGACAATACCTGTTATTTTAAGACATCATATTTGTGGTGCTTAAAGGGCGCCTCCCCACCTCAAAGGGAGATCTCCTCAGGAGAACGTCATGTCAGATACAAATTCAAATTTAATTGCACACGTTAAAAAGCGTGCAAAAAAACTACATAAGCAAAATCCCGATAAACAACACTCACAATGCTTGGAAGAGTGCTCTCAGGATTTAGGCTATGTAATTATAACGATTTAAAGCAACAAGCTAATTCGCTGAATAACAATGCTGTTCCCCATGCTTGCTTAATAGATAAGTACCCTGAGCTTATTAATTAAGCATTTAATAACTGTATAACAAAAGAACCAAAAGATGCATGCTGAACTAACGCTGCTAGCGTTATATTTGCTCATAAACAGACCCTAGGAGGCTACAAATCGCCAGTTTAGGAGATTTACTAAAACCAAGCAGGTTCCCTAACGAAAATAGCAGGATGGATTTATTGCATACAGGCATATTAAATGCTTCAAAGAAATGGACAATGCCAACCCATAACTGGAACCTAACATTATCGCAATTGGCCATCCACTTCGAAGGTAGGTTAGATGGCATGCTAGAAATTGAACTATTTAAGAACCAAAGCTCCTGCTATCACAACCCCTATTAATAGCCCAATAACTTGAGGTCCAATATTCCAAAAGACCTTAATCCAAATTAATTGAAAAAAACCACCGCTAGTAAAAACCGAATCAGGCTTAGCGAACTTCCTTAAAGCATCACCAATTAAAGCACCAACTAAACCAAAAATACTTGCTAATATTATTGACAGAGATGAGAGCCAAAAACCAGCATAAGCATATTCACGTTGAGCCGAACACATAAATATTGCTACAGGAACAGATATTACTCCCCAAATAATTAACTCTTTACTAAGTAAACCTCTTTCTTCATATACCTCGTTATTCCCACTAGCTGCCAATATTTCATCATTATCTTCCATTTTTTAAGCTCCCAGCCCTATAAAATACCAACTGCTTAACGCGTAATGCCTAACAGCTAATTGAGACCCAATTGGGTCAACATCTTGTCTTTGGTTTTAGTATGGGGAAGGAGTGAAATTAAGAAAATAAGGGTTTTGGACTAAAATCTAACTAGCTCATCATTAAAGTTACTTTCAATTAGATCATAACCTGAGTAATACAGATAACTAATAACCTCTGCGCGGGAGGAAGTACCTAGCTTATTCATTATCTGTTTTATATGTGCCTCCACTGTTTTAACGCTAATACCCAATGTACTTTTTATTTCCTGGTTAGAATAGGTTAATAATAAAAGCTTACATACTGACCACTCAGTCGTTGAGAGTGACTCAATACGAAAGTCATATTCAATGATACTGATCGCCTTGTAAACTAATAAGCCGGATATAGATACTTTCAATTTACAATCAATGTTGTATATAGCTGAACTTGCTAATATATTTGAGAGGGTCGAAAAACGACTATCTAGTGTGCATAACTTATTATAAAAACTATCAAACTGCTCTGTTTCTCCAATTAGCTCACCATAACTATCAAAAACTGCTCTTTGGTTTCTCGTTACTTTCCAACTAAACCGAATAAACTCCTTGATATTCATCTCAATTGCACCATCTAAATGAGGTGCTAAAAAATCAAGAACTTCAATATCAGTCTTACAAAACTCTTTTTCACTACTCAAACGAAAAAGAATTATGCTTTGCAATTCATCACTACTGCTAAGTGTTATAATTATCGGGGATCTATAGTGTTGATAGTCGGGATAATCACATAGCACTTCGGACCACTTATCGTTGGACAATAGTGTAACCGACAAATTACTAAAGGATGCGACCCGCTGTAAAAATTTTACAGCGGTTGATGTTCGCATTTTACTTTTCGCTTCATGAAAGTAATATCCGCTAAAGTGACCCACAGGGCCATGCTTATTTCCATAGGCCCAAATTTGACAAGATGAATTTATCATTCCATTTAGCTGCTCACTAAGTTTTTGCTGGAACAAACTTGGCCCGTACATGAGAGCCGCTTCATACATTTTACTTAGTGTATTCTGATAATTAGATTGCGTAGATTTTGATATGCTCTGCACACTCAAACCATCCATTCCATTAGTGCTAATACAGCAGATTCTCGGGTATTTACATTCAACTTTTGTAAAATGCTATTAACTTGGTTTTTTACCGTGCTTGGGCTTCGACACAAATAATTTGCGATATCTTTATTGCTTAATCCATTGAGTAATAATTTACTTACCTCAATTTCTTTTGGACTTAGTAGCTCTTCAACTAGAGGAAGAGTGATCTTAATAAAAAACAGACCTTTTTCATGTTGTATTTGTATTAAATATCGATCCAACCAAAAGCTTGATGATGCTGTAACACCTCCATGGGGTTCTAATTTGAGAGCGCCATCATCTAATACATCGTAATGAGCCATTATGCTTATAAACTGCTCCTGAGCTTCAATAATAGTACCAAATCGATCAACAACCCCTCGTACTACTCTTGCCGAACTGTTTGGCATAAATGAATACAGTAAATTGAGTCTAAAAGCTTGGAGTAAAAATGGTAATAAGAAGGTTATCAGCTCCCGCTCCTGTGTGGTAAAATCAAGAGCAAAATCACTTCGGTAGACACTAATTGCATGACTAACCGATGTATTCTCATTTTTACTAACTAAAGCAGCTAAAGCATTTTCAACGCCATATAGCTTACAGTGCTTAGAGTAATAAACAGAACGTTGCCACTCATCCACTGAAACGACTTGCCACAAGTCAATGAATTGATTTGGGTGGTTAATTAAATACTCATTCAATAAATCAGGAGTATCAGTAGTACTTGCAATACTGAAGTAATTTTCCATAAATGCATCTGGCTGATTAAATAAGAAAGAATCATCTACCCAGTGTACATTGACCTTATTGAACATATCTGAACGCGTGGTCCAGAGCCCGCTATCGAATTGAATTACACTCTGCAAGTGCTTAAAACAGTACTCCTTAAATTCCCCAATGCCTTTATCCTGAGAAGCCAAAAAAAGCGACTTCAGCCACAAACTTATTTCATGTTCACTCAAAGCAAATTCCTTTTTAATATAACATTACAACGTTTAACTAAATGAAGAATAACAGCTTCATTAAAGCAAGGTACTAATTTTACGCCAAACAACATAACTGAATGCATTCAATCGCTTTAGTCAATTATTTTTAGCATGTGTACGGTTAAACCCATATGCTAGAGTAAATAGCTGAGGTCCTTCTCTGCTATATGGTTTACTTAGATAAAACTAAGAAATTCAACCCCCCGCAATAATACTCTTGGTGACAAGCTTCAATTTTAAAGCCAACACTCTGCACTTGCGTAATCAACTCTGACATTTCAACTAGGTTTGCATCTTTGTCGTTTATTAGTTTCAAATTATGCTCTCTAAATTTTTTATAGTCTGGGTGTGCTATTAACTCCTTTTTTGCTTGTTTCTCCAATAAAATCAAGTCTAAACTTTTGTTTGGTGTAGCTAAAATAAAAGTACCACCTACCTCAATTAAACTGTAAATGTGCTTTAATGTAGCAAGTGGATTTGGCCATGAATAATAGCTATTTAAGCTAACCCCTGTATCGAAAGGTGAACCATTATAATCTTCAATAAACCCGTGATGAACGCTTTGCTCATTTATTGGCTCAATATCTTCGAGTAATACTTGAGCAATATTAATCATCTCTATTGATGCATCAATTCCAATATAAGATCGAACTCTTTCACTATCTGATAGTATCAATCCAATTTTTGCACACCCGCAACCAAAATCTCCAACGTTGCCATTTAAATACCTCACTGCTTCTTGTTGGAGCTCCTGCTGAACTTGCGTTTGCACTGAGGCGAACGACCTCGCATAATCATTCCAGTCTTGAGCTGTAAAAGTTCCAGGGTTCGTATGTTGAACAACCCCAAGCCAGTGATAAAAACAACTGTCTAAGCTATTAAAACGCCACTGAACCAAAGCAAATTCGTGCTCACTACCAAATTTAAGATCTGTATTTCTTACTAATACATCAGCCTTAAACCTTACTTCATGGAGACGTAAATCTTTACCCTTAACCAGACCTGTAATTGTCGATACTCCTAAAGTATTAGCAAGTTCCACAAAACATTTAAAATACAATTTAAGTAATGACTGTTCTTTCATACCTCTAATATAAAATCGCCCAACTTGTAATGTGACATCATTATTTTTGTTATTTAAAGCAACCTCTTCCATCCATACTTCGGGCACTATCTCTCCATTCAGCCATGATATTGACGCAGTACTCGTAATCACACCTACTTCGTCCTCAGTGTATAAACAAACTGATGTATCAGTATTGATAACAGCTTCATTTACATGGATTGCAGGGAATAGAGGTTGATACCCATCTTTTAAGAAGTTGCACACCCTTAATTCATCACTTATTGCAGTAATGACTTTAATCCCTGCAATGTTGCTTAGCACTTTCTCTAAGCACGACAATACTTTACCTTTGTTTAATGGGAGATTCATTAGCCTCTCCCCCTAACTTTTTCTTCAATCCAATCATCCACTTCTGACTCAAGCCAGGCTACAGATTTGGCACCTAGAGATACTTGCTTAGGAAATGTGCCTTTAGTCATAAACTCATAAACTGTTGAGCGGCCAAGTGATGTCTTTTCGATTACTTCTTTTAATTTGATTAAACGCATGGAATTTCTCCGATTGGTTATTAGTTCATAACCTTTCCGGGATCAGTATTTTTTTATGCTCTTCAAACAAAAAACTTACACATATACATCACTAACTTGCATGAACCACTTAAGAGGAATTTACAATGCAAGGTCAACAGTCGTTATATGAATTTAAACACCCCGTAAATGATGAGCAGATACTAGAAGCCGCTGCATACATCATCGCTAAGAAGCAGTTTCGAGATGGCGTTTTAAATAGCCCTAATGATTGCGAAGAGTATTTAAAACATAAACTCGCGATACATGAACATGAAGTATTTGCCGTACTATTTTTAGATAGCCAGAACCGCATACTGGAATTTAAAGAGCTATTTAGAGGCACTATTAACGCTGCTAGCGTTTATCCTAGAGAAGTTGTTAAAGAGGTGCTGGAGCTTAATGCTGCGACCGTCATCTTGGCTCACAACCACCCTTCAGGCGTTACCGCCCCATCTCAAGCAGACAAGCTTATTACTACAAAACTTCAACAGGCACTTAACCTAATTGATGTATCTGTACTTGATCACATCATCATTGGTGAAAGCACGTATTCATTTGCTGAACATGGATTAATTTAAAAGGAATTAGATATGGCGTTACAAATAGAACAAGTATCAGGCTTAAAAGTGCCTGACTCTTTTATTGGTGTGATTACAAATGCAGTTATTGAGGGAAGTGATTCGGTAGGCGGAGCTAAGGCCGTTACGCTTAACTTTAAAGATCCAGATTACAGCCCTGAAGCTGGGGGCTTTCACCCAGTAGAAGTTAGGTTGGAAAAGCAGACCACCAGCTGGCAGCTTGTTTATATTACTGACTTTTCGTATCAGGGCCGTCATACCCCTGAACTGATAAAAGAAATTGATGTGTGCTTTAGTATTAAGCAGGTTTATCACTTTTTAGCTGGTTGGTTGAATGCTAGGGAAGGTAAAGAGTTGTTAGCCTTGTTTATTTCAAACTTTGTTGAGTACTACAACACAGGTTGTTATCAGGTAACGGTTACTACTGAGTAACTGGAGGTTTTTATGGCTGAAGTAGAAGCGGTTAAAGACCTTGATACAGTAAGGCTCGTTAGCTATTTACTAGAAAAGCGTTGTTCAAGACAAATGAGCCAAATATGGAATATTGGCTTAAATCTCGCGCTTAGAATATCTGACTTACTTGCAGTGAAGTTCACTGACATAAACAACGATAGGTTGATTATTTACGAGTCAAAGACCTCAAAATTAGCTGAAATAAAGCTAAATGATAAGGCGCTCACCTTAATCAACGAAATTAAACTGACTCATCCACATCACATCTACTTATTTCAATCATACCGGAATCAACAAGCGATTAACTCAAAGCCCAAACCACTATCTCGTAGAGCGGTTACAAAAGCATTTGCGCTCGTTGGTGAAGAACTAAATATTCATTTAGGTACTCACTCAATGCGTAAAACACGTGGCTATCACTTGTATCAGAAAACCCACGACATCGCCCGAGTAATGAAAATGCTTCGCCATAGCTCCGAAGCAACAACACTTCGTTACATAGGCATAACACAGGAGGAAATAGACAAAGACTTTGAAGAACTAGAGCTATAACCCTTAACAACGTCATTTTGGCGCTTGTTTTACTTAACTAAAAGGAAGGCATTATGTCTTTAGATAAAGCCGTTTCATGCGGCTTGGTTGGTAATGAGCTATCTAAACAGATTACTGGCAATAATGATTCTAGCGTAAGCAGAACAGCTGTGGCTATAGGCTCCGGTGCAGCCGCTGGAGCGCTTACATCTGGTGCAATAGCAATTGGTGCAGGCGTTGCCTCTGCGCCTGTTACAATCCCTTTGGCGGTAGCTGGTGGGATAGTTACTGGCATTGCTAGTTTGTTTGATTAGTTAAATAAGAGTGCTCATATAGAGCACTCTTTTAAGGTGTAATAACACCGTTTATTTTTTAGGTTCCCATAATGGTATTTTGGGAACTTGCCATCCCTTATATACTAAGGCTTTAAGCTTATTTGGCTAGTTGAAGGTCTCAAAAGCGCGTTAGAACAAGTTATAAGAAGCACAGGTCTTAATTAGAATATTACCTCTGACTATAACCAAAACAACGCTGCCCTAAACCATATTGTTTCGTATTAAGCTTAGCGAAGTAACTTACTCGACAATAAAGAGCATGGAAGTCTTGAGTGAAATTAGGGCTCTTAGCGTCAAGGTAATAGTGTGCATTTTGAGGTAAATGAACTAATTGCATCGTTTCACCCAACGGTAAGCTCAACGCACTCGCCCAAGCTTTAACTATTCGAGTAAACAGGTTATCACTCTCTGCATTTATTTTACCCGTACAATGATACCTATCCTTATTGAAAAACAGCACACAATGATAATGCTGTTGGTGAGCGCTGTTCTGCTCTCTAGCCCAAATATACCTAATATTGCATGGGTGTGGGGCTTTACCCTCACGGGCTTTACATTTTGTATCGGCTTCAATCTTCGCTTCAAGAGAGGCAACAAACCGAGTACACACTTTGTTGCTATCTAAGTTAATCGTATTTGAATGTGTAGGTAACCTTAAATCAATTCTCACAGCAAACGTTCTTTTATGTTCAGCACATGCAGCAAGTATGACTTGCTCAATAGTATCTAAATAAGGAATAACTAAAGGCTGATTATCTCTAGCGAGTGTTTGATATTGCTTGTAGGTAGGGTTGGTAGTTACTGGGTATTGTGTTGGATTATTCATTTTCTTTGTCCTGATAAGTATTGGTTCATATCAGGTGTCTGAGCTGTAATTTTTTAATTTTTATTTGTTGTGATAATGACTTCGTTACTAGTAACTCTAATTAATATTACCAAACCGAAATTCATACTAAGAAAACCAGCTTAGTTTGTGACGGCAAATTTCATTAACGCGTTACTGAGCAATTGCTTTGTAGATTTAAAATCACTCTGAAGTTAACACTAGTAAAACCTTGATTTTTTTATATAAATAAAAAATTTAAAATATGCATTTATGACATATTAAACATGTAAAATATACACTAAAAACAAGTAAAAATGACGATTTCTAAATGCAATAATGACACAGAAAGGGAAGTATATGACAGGTAAAATATGTATGATAGACTGAGATTCACATTAATAGATGAATAATACATGTTGAAATTCAATGGATGATTTAAAGGAACACTGGACACCGATTCTAAACTTATTGAGTTCTGATCAGAGAGCTTTAATGTGGTCAGTAAAGAAGATTATGGAAGATGTTCCAAGCCGGTACAAACAGCCAAAAAATAAGTTTGAAGCCTTTACAATTATAAAAGCACACTGTAATTTTTTGGATTCAATGGAGTTAATGTCTGCTTTTCCAAGTTCGGTAAGTGAAATGAATAATTTGCTCGCTGAATATGAAGATATAACAATCGAAGAGTCTGATTTATCTTGGATTTCAGAGAAGAATAAACAACAGCTTTTTTGGGCTTGGGTTTACATCCACCAAAATCCAATAAAAGAAGTTGATTACAAGCCAGAAAACCCGCTAGCTAAAGAGGCTGTTTATACTTTTGAAGAGATATATCCTTTGTTAGTTGAAAAGTTCGACTTATTTAAAACAACAAAGCAATGCAAGCGCAATTATATAAAAAACATGAAACACTCCTATCACCAATTCCTTACAAGCAAGCCAAGTTTAGAATGGCTCACAGATAAAGCTGATGATGATTGCATATGGGTTTGGAGGTATTTGATAGATAAGCTAACGAGCTTAAATTTTTTAAAACCTTTATCTAATGAAGATTTATTTCATAGCATAATCGCTATCATAGCTAATTGGGATTTTCTCCACCACAATGCAAATACACTAAATAAAGGTTTTACATGTGACTTTGACCCAATTGTAACTAAATCTCAAGAGAAAACTCCAACAAAAAAAGAGCTTATTTCCAAATTAACGAATGCTTATAAACAAAGAGAAATTAGAACAAAATCGCAATCGCTAAGCATACTAACAAAGAATAACCACAAGCTTTTGTTAAAATACATGAAAGAACATAGCGTCTCTGAAAACAAAGCCCTAAACGATATAGTAAAAACAATGCTTGATTAGGTACTTTATTTCGAATTACCCTGCTCAATAAACTCACTCCACCATTCCATTATTGACCTACGCTGTTCTAAGTAATCAGAGCGGTTATATGCCGCTCTTGTTTCATTTTCATCTGCATGGGCTAAGCAGGCTTCAACTAAAAGACTATCGAAACCTTTTTCATGAAGTGCTGTAGAAGCAACGGATCGCAAGCCATGGGCCACCAGTTTACCTTTGTAACCCAAGCTATTCTTTATAGCGTTATTGACCGTAAAGGTACTTGCGTGGCTTTGTATATTACGCTCATTTGGGAATACATACTCATATCCACCACTTAATGGTTTCATTTGTTCTAGTATTGCTAAAGTGCTTGGAGTTAAGGGTACTCGGTGCGTTCTTCTGCGCTTCATCTCTTTTGCCGGAATAACCCAAACGGCTTCTTGAATATTAATATCGGCCCACTTAGTGCCTGCGGCTTCCTTTGAGCGAGTCATAGTGTGCAGTTGCCACAAAATTAAAAGCTTTGTTTTGTTTTGAATGTTTTGTGAGCCATTCAGAGCGGTTAAAAAATCAGGTAGTTCTTCAGGTCTAATCGTTGCCATATGCTCGACAGTATTTTTAGTAAATACTTTTATAACTTTTGCTAGTGGATTCGCATTGATAAAGCCATGGTTTACCGAGTAATCCATTATCTGATTTAAGCTTTGGCAAATATTCTTGATTGTGGAGTGTTTACCGTCAGTCTCAAGCGGCCTAAGTATTTCAATGGTATCAATCGCTGTAATACTTTCTAAAGGCATACCCTTCATTTTCGGGAATATATACATCTCAAGCGTTCGCCATTCCCTAGCTGCATGCTTGGCCGTCACAGTAGGCTGTTTGCGTTCAAACCAAAGCTCTGCGGCAGCTAAAAACGTATTCGCGGCTTTACGGCTCTCTGCCTGTTTTTTGGCGAGTTCATGTGCCTTTGGATTAATGCCTTGAGCTAACAGTTCTTGATACTCAATAGCTTTAGTTCGTGCGTTTACAAGCGATAATGCTGGATAAAGCCCAAGGGGTAATTTATTAAATTTATTACTTATTGGATCTTTAAATTTAAACTGCCAAGACTTAGTGCCACTGGGTAAAACACGCATTTGAAGACCACCACCGTCAGAAAGCGTTTGCTCTTTGCCTGTACTAGTAATTGATTTTATTTTTTTATCCGTTAGACGAACTACAGCTCTGGCCATAATAAACTCCATAATGCTAATTAAGGCTAGTATATATAAAATACAATCTCATGGGTACTAACGTGGGTACTAAAAATAGTAGAAGCTACAATACCAGACTGGACAAATACGGAATAAAAATACATTAAATATATGTTTTTAATAAAGTTAAAGTATCACTACGGAGAAGTGCGGAAGTTAATACAAGCGCCCAGGGAACCACTGGATAGCCATTTTTAACTCCTAACGTATAATTAACTGCTATTTTAACTGGCAATTCACTTAATTGCGCTATACTGACGCAAATTTTTTCAGATTAGTTGTTATGGCTCTTAAATCCACCATTATGAAAGTCCAATTATCGCTTAGTGATATGGACCGTCACGTTTATCAAGATTTTAATTTAACCTTGGCTCAACACCCTTCAGAAACCGATCAACGGTTAATGATTCGCTTACTCGCTTTTGCATTAAATAGCTGCGATGGTTTAGAGTTTACTAAAGGGTTAAGTGCTGATGATGAGCCTGAGCTTTGGCATGTAAGCTATAGTGAAGAAATAGAACTGTGGATTGAGCTTGGCTTACCAGATGAGAAGCGCCTTAAAAAAGCCTGCAATAAGTCTAAGAAAGTAGTGCTTTATACGTACGGTGAAAATAATCAGGCAATTTGGTGGCAAAAGCATCAACCTAAACTGTATGAATTTAAAAACTTAAGTATTTTTAGTTTAGATTATGCGACAACACAAGCACTTGCCGCTTTAGTTGATCGCAGTATTAAGCTTGCTATTACTATTCAAGATGGTGAAGTGTGGGTTAATACAGATCATACTAATATTGAAATAAAACCACAGCAGTTAATGTAATTGCTGATACTTTGAGGGCGTATGAAAGTTAAACACGTTATTGTTTTACATGGCTTATATATGTCTGGCTTTGTTATGCGCCCACTGTGCTCTCGTTTAGAAGAGTCTGGTGTAAAAGTCCTCAATATTACCTACAATACTCTCGATCCTAATCGCGATACTATTTTTGCTCAAATTGATGAATGCATTGCAAATGAACCTTCTGCGCTTGTATGCCATTCATTAGGTGGCCTAATTGCTCGCGCGTATTTAGAAGCTAACTCTCAAGCAAGCCAGCATGTTACAAAGGTAGTTACTTTAGGCACTCCTCACCAAGGTAGCCATATTGCCCATAAAATGAAGCAAAAAGGTTTTGAGTCTTTTTTAAAAAACAGTGTTGAGTTTTTACTTACGCAAAATGGTAATTGGCCATTTAAAGCTAAGCTCTACAGTATTGCGGGTGACTTACCTATCGGGTTAATGCCACTTATAGTTAAAGGCAGTCGTTCGGACGGTACTGTGTTACTTGATGAAACTAAGCTCAAGGGCATGGCAGAACATAAGGTGTTCCATTTAAGCCATACCAGTATGATTTACTCACGCGAAGTGGTTAATTATATTTTAAAGTGCTTGAGTGAAGACTAATCTTCAGCAGCCTCTGCAATTTTATAGCTAATTAAAAATATAACACCCAGTATCAATGGGATTGGTGCTGCGATGTAACCAAAAAAATCAGAGTTAGCAAAACTAGCACCTGCCAAGTGAGCAACTAACCCCAATACAAATACCAACAGCGCTATACCAACGACTATTAATTCTGCTTTATTTTGTTTTGCTGTTTTTGCATGCATGCTATCTCTCCTAATTATTTCGATAACATTATTATGCGCCGTTAGAGTGATTGATTTTTGACCTGCATCAATAAATAAAATGGCAATGAGATTGCCTTGCTAATAGTTTGTTTTAGATCATAATTTGTGCAGCTCAAATTTTTATTTTTTTTGAGGGGTAGTATTTTAATTCATCAGACCCATCTATATTAATAGTCCATAAACTTAATTTAAAAGTAATGTCATTAACAGTTGATAGTTTAAAGCTATTACATTGATAAAATTAAACGATTTTACTAATTAAGGCTAATGTATAATACTCATTGGCAGTTCACAAATTAACGGTTATTTAAGGAGCAAGTTATGTCACAGGTAAACGCAATTGGTCTAAATAGTGCAAAAAGTGATGACATTGTAAAATCACTCAATACGCTATTAAGCAGCTACCAAATTCAATACATGAATGCGCGTGGTTTTCACTGGAATATTAAAGGCCGTAACTTTTTTGAACTACACGTTAAGTTTGAAGAAATTTATAACCTATTACTTTTAAAAGTAGACGAAGTAGCTGAGCGTATCTTAACGTTAGATGGCGCACCACTACATGCATTCTCTGATTACTTAAAGGTAAGCGAGATTAAAGAAGCTAAAGGCATTAGTGATGGCGTTACGGCAGTAGAAAACCTACTTGCTGGTTACAGTACATTAATTCATATGCAGCGTGATATTTTAAACCAAGCTAGCGACGCTAATGATGAAGGTACAGCAGCCCTTATGAGTGAATACATTTCTGAGCAAGAAAAACTTGTATGGATGCTAAAAGCATATTTAGATTAATTTTAAGCTAAAAAGATAAAAGCCCTCAAAGAGGGCTTAAGTAGGGATAAATCGTTAAATAATCAAACGGTTCGATTATCATATTAGACCTTTACTCAAACTAAACAACGCACCTGTTACCAGTGGCGTTTTTTTTGGTTTAAATGGATTTAGCCCTTATATACAGGGGCAAGTAGCGCTATATTGCTTAAAAATCTGTATTGTTTTTTTTTACAAAAAAAAGCCTCAGTAATTACTGAGGCTTTGTAAACATAACTCGTTAAATAACGATATTAATACCGTTATTTATTAAAACTTACTTCTAAAACCTACGTAGAATGATTGACCAATTGGGTCATACGTACCTGCATCAGTTTCAGTACCAGTACTTGAACCGCTCACACCCGATAGAATGCGCGGTGGCTCTTTATCAAATAAGTTACTTGCACCTGCATATAATTCCATTGAATCACTGATATGGTAGCTTGCTTGAACATCATGGTACGTTACCGAACCAATTCCAATTCCGCCTGGTGCAATACCAAAGCCACTTAAGAATTGATCATCAAAGTCTGCAGAGCCAATGTAAGTTAAGCTCCAGTTAAAATCAAAGTCATTAAGTTTATAACCAAAGTTCCAGTTAGCTTTATGTTCTGATGCACCAATTTCTCCAGCAAACTCATCTTTATCAGCACCAGGAAGTGGAATGCTGTAACCATCGATTAAGTAAGTGTAAGCAAGGCGAGTTCTAAACGCACCCGGACCAATATCAGTAGCGTACGTTAGTGTTAAATCAACACCTTCTGTACCTAAGCCACCACTGTTAGTTACACCACTGTCGATAAACTCTAGCGAACCAGCGCTATTGTTACCTGAAGAAACGCTACGACGAGTTACAAAGTCACAAAAGCTTGTATCGCCACCACCATAACACTGGTCAAGAATAAACTGACGAGGCGTTGAAACAATTGCATCAGTAATTTCAATGTCGAAGTAATCAAGCGTGATATCTAGTCCAGATATTAAGTTTTCTGGAGTAAATACCAAACCTACTGTTACAGAATCACCAACCTCTTCTTTTAAGTCTTCGTTACCACGGTTAAAGCCACTAATGCCTTGTAGATCAGACTGGTTAAGTGCAAACTCACCATTTGATGCAATGTTAGATGTAACACCAACATCTGCACGACAAGCGTCACCTGCAGCACCGCCACCACTATTGCTAACACCTAAACATGGATCATTTAAACCACTTGGGAACGTTTGCGAAGGTGGAGAAAATAACTCATCGATATTTGGAGCACGTGTTGAGCGAGCACGAGTAGCACGTAAACGTAAGCTATCCATTACTTCCCAATCAACACCCACATTCCAACTTTCGGTGTTACCGACTGTTGAATAATCAGATAAGCGAACAGCTGCGTTCATTGTTACAGTATCAAGCACTGGAATATTAGCTTCTACATAAAACTCTGTTACGTCAAACGAGCCTTCTGTTGCTGGGATTGCATTACCCGCATTAAGACCGGCTTGCTGTAGTGCATCAAATTCACTACGAGAGAACTCTTCACGGTATTCAAAACCAGCAGCAATACCCACTACACCCGCTGGTAGTTCAAATAAATCACCTGAAATATTACCACCAATAATCTCTTGCTCAACCGACGTTGAAAGTGAGCTAGGTGCACTTACAAAATCAATCGCACCTTGTGATAACGAATTAAAACCAAAAATATCTACTGGTGCACAGTTAAAACCACGTGCTGTAGCATCGATACAAATAGCTTCATCAGTAATACCGTCGCCATCTAAATCTTGGCTATCGATAACAGACTCTAAACCTTGACGAAAGCTTTGCACATTAACTAAGCCGCCTGAAACTTGTTGCTCTTTTGTTTTACCATATACATAGTAAGTATCGTAAAACCAACCATCTGCTATTTCACCTTGAAAACCAAGTGCTAAGCGGAATGTATCACGCTCTGCTCGTGCTCCACGGTTACCGATATCACTCAAACGTTTTGCAAAAAAGATATCACGCATACCATCACCATCGGTGTCAGTTGCTGCGTTATATATATCATCTGGTACGAATGCACTACGTAATATTTCACCGTTTACATTAAATTCAATCGGTACTTGACCATTTGCATAAATATCGTCAGAAGCGAACGGGAACGGCTCTAATTCAGACTCTGTTGTCGTTGCAGCGTAAGTCCCTTCATAAAAGAAGCTATGCTTATCGCTTAATTCATAACTACCATTTGACGCAAATAAGTAACGCTCTGTAGGTATTGCGATTGTACGTACACCACTTCGGTTAAAACCATTTGCCTCTACGCCATCGCCGCCGTTAGTGCTAAACGAATTTTGTAGATTATTTGAACCATCAAACGTAAATGTTTCATCTCCAGCGCTAAAACGACCTTGTGGTGGGAATGAAGATAAGAACGGGCTTACGGCATCAAATACAGAGCCAGGGTTTGCTACTGGATCATCTTCAAAGAAAATACCTGAAAATTGGTCTACTGCTGAACGATCACGGTCACGTGAGAAAACAGCACCTTGATCAGAGTAACCAAGGTGAAACATTGCATGCCCTTTGCCATCTGAACTTGATAAGCCTGAAGTGAAGTTAAATTGACGCGACTCGTCATCACCTTCACTTGACTCACCATATTGGCCATCAAACTCAACGCCTTCAAAGTCATCTTTTAAAACAAAGTTAACTACACCAGCAACAGCGTCAGAGCCATAAACAGATGAAGCACCACCAGTCATAATTTCAACACGCTCGATAAATTGGCTTGGGATAGTATTTAAATCAACAGCAGAACTACCTGGTACACCTGATACATAACGACGACCGTTAACTAATACCAATGTACGGTTAGAACCTAGGTTACGTAAATCAACTGTAGCAACACCCGCACTGGCTGTATTAAAATTTGAGTTAGTACGGCTAATAGCCGGTGAACCAAATGCTGGGTTATCAAGTAGTAAATCTTGAATGTTTAGTGAACCAGAAGCATCGATAGCAGCGCTATCTACAACTTGAATTGGTGCAGATGACATAGCTTCTGCTGAGCGAATACGTGAACCAGTCACTTGCACTCGTTCTATTTTTTCAATTTCTTCATCCTCAGCTGCAACACCTTGAAACGAAAAACCTGCAAGTAATACACTACTTAATGCGACTGTTAATGATGATTTTTTAAATAATCGATCATTACCTTTGTTAGTTAATTTCATTTATTTCCCCTGAATTGTTATTTTTGTAACTAAATGGTTACTTCGCGAGTTACATTAAGGGGATTAAAATCAAGTCTCTATATATGTTCTTTAATAGGCTCTGTAACAGGTATGAAATGCTTGTTTGATGGGATAAAAATATACATCACATTCATTATTGAAAATATTTGGTATTTTTATAACATTTTTTTCTCTAAGCACGGTCTTTATAAGTATACATAGTAGGGGATAGACAATAATGAACGCTTCTTTTCATGCACTAACTTTTGTTGCTAATACTGACTTTGCAACATTTTTAACAAAACGCGTGCAAGATCATAGACATTTTGAGTCTCAATCGCTTGTTTCAACACAGCGATTAGATCAAATTGATACTACCAAATATAACGTACTTTTTTATGAGTTAACGGATTTATCCGATCCCACTCAAATTGTGCATCTAACTGAACTTGCAAAAAAAATGAAATTGGTAATTATTGCTCAGTCTGGTCACTTTGCGAGTTTTGCTTTTGAAGTAGGTGCAGTTGATTTTTTAACTTTAGATTCAACAACGCCAAGAGTAGAAAAGTGCTTTGATAAGCTCATACATCTGTGCCCTATTGCTAGTGCAGCAGAGCGACAATATCAAGAAAACACCCAACAAGATAAGCCATCGTCATCACATATTGTGGTTAAAGATGTAGGTAAAGTACGGTTAATTGATATACAAGATATTATTTGGATAAATGGTGCGGGCAATTATGTAGAGCTACATTTTACGCAAGGTGGAACACCAATTTTACATCGTGAAACCATGAAAAATATTGAGCAACAATTAGTACCTGAAGGCTTTATTCGTATTCATCGCTCAACTTTAGTTAGAAAACAAGCAATTTGCGAACTAATGCCAACCGACAGCGGCGACTATAAAGTAAGGCTTAAAAATGATATGTGTTTAAACCTTTCAAGACGTTACAAAAGTTGTTTAGAGAGTATTATAAGCCCTCTTCAGTAGCGGCTTGTAATACTCATTTTAGTTACCAATTTTGCTTGATGTAATTATCGTTTGGGTGCACTAATAAATAGCTTTCGTTATCTTTATAAAAGTTTACTTCTACATCGCTATTTTTCCATATTCTTTCGAACATATTTTTAGCTACGATATTAATATTTAAATAGTCAACTCGTTGATAGCCACGCTCCTTTACACCAGCAAAATAAGCTTCTAGCGAATCAAGGCTATCTAAAGTTAAAAGCTCAAACTCCCCAAGATTAACAATTACATACTTAATCGTATTTTTGGGGTGAGTACTTAACTCTTGAATAACACCGCTAGTTAACAATGTAATGCCTTCATTGTTGAAGCTACCCTTTAATTTTAAATACATATTAGGGGGCTGTGAACAAATCTGGAATTCGCCATGTGCTCCAAACATAAATTACCTTATATATTAAGTTCTATTATATAGAATAATACAATTTATCGATTTTGCAGTTAATTTAACAATGCGATAAAAAAAGCCATTTCGAGCGCTTTTTCTTCTAAGCTTTTAAAGCGACCTGATGCGCCACCGTGACCAGCATCCATATCAGTTTTAAAGACTAAAATATTACTGTCTGTTTTAAGCTCACGCATTTTTGCAACCCACTTCATAGGCTCCCAATACTGTACTTGCGAGTCGTGTAACCCAGTAGTCACCAGTATATTAGGATAAGCCTGCGCACTAATATTGTCATACGGCGAGTAAGCTTCAATTACATCATAAAATTGTGGCTCATTTGGATTTCCCCACTCGTCGTACTCATTTGTTGTTAGTGGTATGCTCTCATCAAGCATAGTTGTCAACACGTCCAAAAATGGCACATGACAACCAACGCCACAGTACAATTGAGGAGCCTGGTTAACAACGGCTCCCATAAGCAAACCACCGGCACTACCACCTGATGCAAATACTTTATTGCTATCACAATAACCTTGCTCAATAAGTGCTTTTGTTACATCGATAAAATCGTTAAAGCTATTTTGCTTAAATTCTTTCTTACCTTGCTCATACCATTCACGCCCTAACATTTCAGAGCCACGCACGTGCGCTATTACATAAACAAAACCACGGTCAAGTAAGCTTAATGACGTACTAGAAAAGCTTGGATCGATAGTGTAACCATAAGCACCGTAACCATATTGAAATAACGGATTGGTACCCTCTTTTTTAAAGCTATCTTTACGATATACAACCGAAACAGGTACTTTAATACCATCTCGTGCAATAACCATTAATCGCTCAGATTGATAGTCATCAGCACAAAAACTACCTAATACTTTTTGCTGCTTAAGTAACGTTTTTACGCCAGTTGTTAAATCAACATCGTACAAAGAACCTGGTGTCGTTAAGCTTGAATAATAAATACGTGCTGTTTGTGCATCAGGCTCTGGGTTCATCGCAATTGCGGCATAATAACAAGGATCTACAAACTCTAACGCCATTCGTTTATTTTGCTGATCAACAACTACAAATCGAGCTTGCCCCTGCTCACGTTCACTTAATACTAAAAAGTTATTAAATAACTCTACACCTTCAAGCAATACATTACGCCTATGGGGTGTATGCTCTAACCACTGTGTTTTATCCGCTATAGTTTGGCTTGTTGCCGTCATTAATCTAAAGTTTTTAGCGTGCCAATTAGTTACAATATAAAATGTGTCACCGAGTTTATCTACGTCAAATTCATGACCTTCTTCACGCGGCATAAGCGCTTTAAATTCGCCATTCGGGTTATTTGCATCAAGCACCCATGTGTCGTTTGTTTCCGTCGATGCTAAATCAATTATAATTAAGCTCTCGTCGCGGCTTTTACCAAGTCCCATAAAAAAGCTACTGTCTTGCTCTTCATATACCATTACATCTTGGCTTTGCTTGCTCCCCAACTCATGCCTAAACACTTGATAGCCAAGCAGTGTTTGCAAATCTTTTTTAACGTAAAAAACAGTTTTATTATCGTTTGCC
Organism: Pseudoalteromonas sp. SWXJZ94C; assembly: GCF_015864385.1. Taxonomy (NCBI): domain Bacteria; kingdom Pseudomonadati; phylum Pseudomonadota; class Gammaproteobacteria; order Alteromonadales; family Pseudoalteromonadaceae; genus Pseudoalteromonas; species Pseudoalteromonas sp. SWXJZ94C. The sequence goes on along the minus strand of NZ_JADYXF010000031.1, from coordinate 33,244 downwards.
CAAACAATTTGCCCTTCCGTGTTTTCAAGTACATCTGACAGCATTTCGCCTGTTTCAAGGTTTTTAAAGTGCACGGTATAAATACGACGACCTTCAGTATCTTCAGAATAAGCCATAAGTTGCTCACACGAACTTAAAGCAACCTCTCCTAATTCAAAAAACTCGTATCCATCAGCTATTTCATTTACATCTAATAGAAGTTGTTTGTCATCTGCACTCATGCTTGTACTTCGATAATGCCGAGAGTATTCATCATCTCCACGTACTTCACTGTGGTACCAGTATTTTCCGTCCTTAACCGGCACCGTATTGTCGTCTTTTACAATACGTGCTTTTAGCTCTTCGAATAATGTATTTTGTAGCGGCTTCATAGCGACTAATTGCTCATCACAATAAGTATTTTCAGCTTGTAAATGGGCTAATACGTCCTCATTTTGACGCTCATCATCGCGCATCCAATAATAATTATCAGTGCGTGTTTTGCTATGAGTAGTAAGCTTATGAGGTTGCTTTTGAGCAATAGGAAAATTAGGCAATAAATTTAAAGAAAAATCAGGACGAGACACAAATGAAGCCAATTAAAAAACAATAATATTTACAGTTTATCATAAAAGCAAAAAGCCCACTCAATATTGAGTAGGCTCAGATGTAGCGGTTTTTTTGTTAAAAATAACAACACTTACAGAGGGTTTAATTTTTAATGAAAGCTATGCCTAGCCTGATATTTGTAACCAAGCCATTGCCCAACTTTTACCAACGCCAGGTTCAAACATTTTTTTCTTATCTTCACTCGCTCGGCAAAATTCATTAAAAGGCCAAGGTCTGCATTCGTAAACCTCCCCCGTTTTAGGTTGCAGTACTTTCGTTCCTGCATTGTAGATATCGCTATTCTCAGGGTATATATAATCGTATGCGTTATTTTTTGTATCAATACAATCATCGCATTTCGCTATGCAATGAAAGTCAATGTGAACTTTATAAATACCGCTACTTTGTAAAGCAAAAATTTCGTTTTTTCTATAAGCTAAAACTAAACCTTCATCGGTCATTTTTCCTGCGCTTACAAGAGGAATATGCACATTAATATACTCAGCCACTAAACGCGGCCATGCATGAGGTTCACCTTGCTCAAGCGAGGTGATTTTATAATCAAACGATAAACTGACTAGCTCTCCTTGCATGTCGTAAAAGGTTACACTCACCACATCACCAATAAATAATTGAGTATGGTGATTTAAGCAACCTATAGCTGACCATTTTCCACAGGCCAACGACGTATGCATAAACACAGCAACACCTTAAGAGTTACAAAATCGTACCCATATTATATGGATACATAAAAAACACATTGAGGGCAAGTAATACATAATAATAGATTATGCGCTAATCCTACGATAACAGCTTTAATAGTCTAAAACCTTAGATTAGATGCTTTACATTCTAATTTTTAGATTGGTTCACCAACAATTCGGCGATTATAATTTGCCAGCATACAACAATCAAACAAAAGAATGTAACCTAAATAAAAAACCAATCATTAACGATTGGTTTTAGCGTTCTTTTAGCTAAATAAATAACTTAGAGGCTCTTTTGCCCAAGTAAATATAAGTAGTAACAATAAAGCTGCAAATATTAACCACGCTAACCAAGGTGCTTTTGTTACTACGGTTTGCGACTCCCCCGCTGTTAAATCTTTTGAACCGGTGATCATCGCTTTTACTAACGGTTTGCCTTTAATTCGATAAATAATAATAGCCAGCACATGGAAGCCGATGGCATAAAGTAGTATGTCAAAATTAAGGCGGTGCAGCCAATTTGCAAAATCAACCGTATCGCTCGATACATACTGCGCAAGCGGACCATCAGTTAAAATACCATCACTGCTCATCAAGCCCGTGGTAAGTTGCGTAATTATCAAAGCAAAAAATGCAAGTACCATGTAACTGCCAGGGGCAGAGTGACCAATTATATCAGTCGGCTTTTTAAAGCTCTTAAATACAGCTTTTGGTGAGTGAATAAGTGCACTTAATTTAGCCGTTTTACTGCCAATAAAACCCCAAATTAAACGTGTTGCGATCAACGCCAAAGTAAAAAAACCAGCAACAAAATGCAGCTCAATCATGCCCTCATCAATACTAAAATAAAGTACTGCAATACTTATTACTAATAACCAATGAAAGCTTCGGACAAAGCCATCCCACACTTTTAACGTCGTCATTTTACTAATCCTTAAAAAAAACAGTATTATTGAAAATGTTAACTACTTTAACATCATAATATTAAGGTATCCTTATTAGCCATTCTACAAGCCGTGAGAGTAAATACCATGCAACCAGTTAAAAAAGCTATTTTAAAGGGCTTTTTAGACATGTTACCTCTGTGCTTAGCCGTTATCCCTTGGGGTATTTTATGCGGTTCTTTAGCTATTCAAAATGGCTTTAGCGCATTAGAAACGCAAGCCATGTCTTTATTAGTGTTTGCAGGCTCGGCGCAACTTGTCGCGATTGAGCTTATGGCTGGTAATACCCCGCTGTTAACTATTTTATTTACTACTTTTATTATTAGTTCACGCCACTTTTTATATGGTTTAGCTGTAAGACACAAAGTGATTGATCAACCTATGCGCTGGCGCTTACCGGTGAGCTTTGTTTTAACTGACGAGCTATTTGCATTTTCTCATCATCGTAAAGCGTATAGAACAAAAATACGTTTAACATACGCACTTAGCGCAGGGTTTAGCTTTTATATTGCATGGAACATTTGGACATTAATTGGCATTGTAGCGGGCACAATGCTACCCGATTTAACTAATTTAGGGCTCGACTTTGCCATAGCGGCTACGTTTATAGCTTTGGTTATTCCGGGTATTAAAAACTTAGCCTCACTCATTACCGTTATTGTGGCAGGTGTTAGCGCGACACTTTTAAAAAGTACAGGATTTGAGCTGTGGCTTGTTTGCTCAGCACTAATTGCAATGAGCGCGGGTTACATCACTGCAAGGCTAACAGCTAAAAAGGACGTTAACGCATGATGACGACTATTTTACTCATGGCGTGCATTACATTTTTTACGCGTTATTTGTTTTTACACCGTAATTTACCGTTTAAGGTCGGCCCTAAAATGCAGCAATTTTTAAGCTTTAGTGCCCCAGCAGTACTAACAGCCATTTGGGTACCTATCGTATTTTTAAACGAAGATGGTATTAATTTAAATTGGCAAAACCCTTACCTTAGCGCAGCGATTGTCGCCATTATAGTTGCCTATAAAACACATAATATTTATTACACTACCCTTGCGGGCATGGGGCTATTTTTAATATTAAACTAAGGCAGATTAAACTAAAGCCGTTATCTAACCTTTATACTTTATGAAATACTAATCTGGGGTTAAAATGCTGCTAACAATAATAAAAAAGACACCAATATGCACAAATTTCATCAACTAAGCGCAACAAGCTTGCAAGGTCACCCTATCAACTTTAATGATTTTGAAGGTAAAGTTGTGCTTATTGTTAATACCGCAAGCAAATGTGGATTTACCCACCAATATGAGTCATTGCAAGCCTTGCATAATAAGTATGCCAGCCAGGGTTTAGTTATTTTAGGGTTTCCGTGCAATCAATTTGGTCAGCAAGAACCCGGTGATGCAACACAAATAGAGCAAGGATGTTTAATTAACTATGGGGTTAGTTTTTTAATGTCGGCTAAAGTAGATGTAAACGGTGAGCATGCACACTCTGTATTTCGTTATTTGAAGTCAGCTTTACCGGGCTTTTTAACACGAAAAATTAAATGGAATTTCACTAAATTTTTAATTGCAGCAGACGGTACACCAATTAAGCGTTATGCGCCTTTCACTAAGCCCGAAAAATTAGAGCTCACAATTCAAAAAGCATTAACACAAACTAAAAATCCGCTTTAAAAGTAATAAAGAGGCGCAAGGCCTCTTTATTGCCAATACTATCAAGCCTTAAACGTACGTATAACTGCACATTTAAGACTCCAATATTAATTGGTCCTTTATTTATACTAGTACGATTTAATCTGTGTAATCGCTTAAATCGTCTTCGCCTAGGTTTTTACGTAAGCGTTTTTGCTCAAGGTAGTCTTCCAACTTCTTCTTAACCTTTTGCTTGTTCTTATCGTGTTGATTACGCCCGAGCATTTCATACTCGTCTTCAACAAAATCGTCATCTAGCGCATCGTAACTAAATGTCTTACCCACAACCCACTCCATAAAGTGTTTGAGACCAACCAAGGGTTTTTTAACCGCAATAATTGGTAAATTAAAATGTTTAACGCAAAAACATTATAAAAATTCACGTCAAAATAAAGTCACGTAGCTATATTAAATAGTCTTCATGTCAGTAATGTGAATAAATAGCGCTAAATTTCAATTGAGGAAAGTGAGAGTTTTTTATCGTATCGATAAATATTTTTTATAGCCTTGTATAACTTAGTTAATTTGACTAAAAAATAGTTAATTAATAACTATACAGAGTCGCAAAAAAACACCTAAAACAAACTAATATGTTGTTTATTATAATAAAAAAATAATGGCATTAAACTTGTTATATATTAATAGTCATCAACAATAAGTAGAGAAAAAACATGAAAAAATTACTATTAGTTAGCGCATTAATTTGTACGCCAGCAGCCATGGCTCATAACGATAACAATTCAGCTGTTTCATTTAGCGGTGAGCAATGTGATGTTGAATTTAAAAATGACGTACGCATTAAGCCAAACGAATTAGAAATTTTTACGGCAAACAATCAAACCATGCTATTTAATACCGATGGTGACTTAACCGTAAATGGCGAATTAGTAACGCTTGATAGCTCACAACGTGGTGCATTAACTAAGTATTCTGATAGCCTGCGTACGAAACTCCCTGAGGTAGCTAACATAGCGCTTGATGGTGTAAAAATTGCCGGTGTTGCATTAGAGGAAGTGAGTAATGCTTTTAACATCGACGGTCTTGAAGATATGTCTTCACTTATGGACGATATTAGAATTGAAGTAGAAAATACCTTTTACCAGCAAGGTACATTTGTAATGGGTCAACAAAGTTTTAATCAATTTGGTGAAAGCTTTGAACAACAGTTTGAAGAGCAAATAGAAACAGCAGTTGAATCAGCAGTAATGCAGTCTATGGGCAGTATTTTAATGGCTTTAGGTTCAGAGTTGCTAGGCTCTGGAGGCGACATGGATGCATTTAAACAACGCATGGAAAATATGGGTGCACAAATAGAAGAAAAAGTAGGGCTACACGCCAGTGCACTTGAAGAACGCGCTAATTCTTTATGCGGTAGCTTTGCAGACATTGCAAAACAAGAAGAGCAATTAGTAGTACAAATTCCGCAGCTTAAAGGTTATCAGTTATTTAGTTTTAAACAGAATACTCAAAACTAATGTAGTTCTTTTTATTTAATATCCCTTTGGCAGCATTTAAGTTTACTTAAATGCTGCTTTTTTATGTTCTAAATACTATTTTTTAGCTAATAAGGTAAGCTTGCCAAGTGTTATTATTGCTTGTTCTATCTGCTCGCTCCACTGCACGCCGTAACTTAACCTTACGCAGCTTTTATATTTATTAGAGGCTGAAAAAATAAGCCCAGGTGTAATGCTAATACCAACCTCAAGTGCGAGTAAAAATAACTTTTGGCTATCGTACTCGCTTCCTAAATCTAGCCATATTACACAACCCCCTTTTGGATCGCTTATACGTGTGTTTTTTGGCATTGCTTGCTGTAAACACCACCGCATACGCTCTTTATTATCGCGTAGGCGCTGCCTGAGCACCTTTAAGTTTCGATCGTATTCTCCGCTAGCAATAAATTCAGATAGCGCCCATTGGTTTATTAGCGAAGCAGAACAGCTTAGTGCTCTTTTGTATCGTCGCGCTTGTGTTGCAAACTTACCCGCAACCACCCAACCCACACGATAGCTAGGCGCTGCGGTTTTAGAAAAAGATGAGCAGCTAATTACCAACCCTTTTTTGGAATATGCTAGAGCAGGTGTACCTCGGTTTGCCGTAAAATATAAATCGCCGTATACATCATCCTCAATTAACACCACGTCATGGCTTTCGAGTAACTCCACTAGTTGCTGCCTATTTGTATCTGGCATAAAACTACCTACAGGGTTACTAATAGCAGTCGAAAATAAACAAGCTTTTATATCATGCTCACTTAAAGCTCGTTCCAAATCGTTTAACCAAATACCATTATCTGGGCACAATGGTATTTCGAGCGCTTTAAGCCCTAGGCTTTCTATTAACTCTATAATACCGTGATAGCACGGCGTTTCTATAGCAACTACATCGCCAGGCTTTGTCACGCATTTAAGCGCAATAGCCATCGCTTCTTGTGCGCCATTGGTGATCACCAACTCGTCCATATTAATACCAATGCCAAAATCTAAATAACGATGCACCAACTGTTTTTTCAAAGGAACAAAACCGTCTGTTGGCCCATAGTTAATCGCTTTACTGCCTGCGATAGTCATTACTCGGCGCATGTTTCTGGCAAGTGCTTTGTCGGTTGGTGCTGCGGCAATTGGATTAGCGATACCAAAAGGGACTACGTTAGCTTGATGAATCGCGCTATATACTTGCTCTATTAACGCCTGTTTATTTACCACTACAGGTTCGCGACTTAATTTAACTCGTTTAGGTAGGTTTTGTGCCAAATTTACGGCTTTTAAAAAATAACCAGATTTTGCACGAGCCTCTATTAAGCCTTGATCTTCAAGTGACTGGTAAGCTTGTTTTACGGTTGGAATACTTACCTTTAAATTATCAGCCATTTTACGCAGTGATGGCAGTTTTTCACCCGGGAGTAAAACTTGTTGGGCGCTCATATCTCTTATCAACTGAATAACTTGTTGATATAAAAACTCATGCCCTTGGCTATTTTTTTGTCTGATCATTACACACCAAATCTGTATAGGTTACATTTTTACTTTTCTGTATATGGTAAGTATACAGATAGGTCTTAGAATAACCATTAAATCGGGTTTTGGAGATCAACCATGAAAAGTGCGGCGCTATACATTACAACTGTTTTAATTTGGGGGTCAACGTGGCTAGCTATCGGGTTTCAATTAGGCGATATTGCTGTTGAGCTATCATTATTTTACCGCTTTGCGATTGCAGCACTTTTAATGTGGTTATATGTGGCTTACAAAAAACCCGATATGCGCTTTAATTTAACTGATCATGGTTTTTTTATTTTATTAGCTATTTGTAACTTTGGCTTAAATTACCTCATGCTTTACTGGGCACAAAATTACCTAACCTCAGCAATGGCCTCAATTGCCTTTTCGATGCTACTTGTTATGAATATAGTCAACACTCGGTTGTTCTTTGGTAAACCTATTTCAAAACGAATTTATACAGGCGCAGTACTCGCGGTATTAGGTATTACATGTCTGTTCTGGCCACAGTTACAACAATTCGACTTAAGTAATGGTGCATTGGTCGGGTTACTACTTGCCCTTGGCGGCACCTTTGTGGCTTCATTAGGAAACATGGTAAGCGTTCGCAATTCTCGTAAACAAATTGGTGTGTTGCAAGGCAATGCATGGGGCATGTTATATAGCGCTATTGGCTTAGCGTTATATGTATTAATAAACGACGTGCAATTTAGTTTAAGCGCCCCAACTAGCTACTGGTTATCATTACTTTATTTATCGGTATTTGGCACCGTAATCGCTTTTGGCTGTTATTTTGCGCTACTAAAAAATATCGGCCCAGAAAAAGCCAGCTACGTGATTGTATTATTTCCGCTGGTTGCAGTAACACTTAGTAGCTTTTTTGAAAATTTTGAATGGCATGCGAATACCTTTACCGGATTTAGCTTAGTACTATTGGGTAACGCTATTGTGCTTACTCCAACTAAAAAAATTAATGCCTTTTTAGCTAACAGAGCAATTGCTAAAAGTGGCTCCGCCCCCAGTTAGAGGCGTTATTAACGCAACTAACGCAAAAGCGTCTACTTTACAGTAGACGCTTTTTTTATTGGTATATGAAAAAGTAAAGCTTGCTCATGCACGCTTACAACCGCTGGTGTTTTACCGACCAGCTCACCATCTGCTTCAATTAATAATCCATTCGTATTTATAACCGCGCTGCTTAAGCGACTATAAGTCAGATTTTTTATGTGTTGATGACGGTTAAAAAACAATTTAATAAAACTTATCACATTACATAAAACACGACCAGATCGTACTTGATAACAATCAACCATCCCATCAGTAAGCGATGCATTAGGCGCAATTTTTAAGCCGCCACCAAAGTGCTTATGATTAGCAAACACCGTCATTAAATTAGGGTATTGTTCTGCGCCTTGAGTAAAGACACCATTGAGTTGTTTAGGTTTATAATAAAATAATTCTTTAAAGCTGGTCCAGCTATAGCTAAACGCAAAACCCCTTGTTTTATTATTCAATGTATTTACAACATGAGCATCAAAGCCAACACCTGCAATGTTAATAAAGTATCGCTCATTAATTTGGCCAACATCAACTTCTGTAGGGTTATTAAATACAGCATGCTGCCAGTCAGCTATGTTACAACTAAACCCTCTCGAAAAATCGTTACCTGTACCACATGGTAATAATGCTAGAGTACAAGTACTCCCCATTAGAGCATTTACCGTTAAATGCAAAGTACCGTCACCGCCTAATGTCACGGCTTTACTAAATTGACTTAACATTACTTTAATTTTTGCTAGGTCATTAGCAAACTCACCTGTTGTTTCAAATATAGAATACGATAAATCACGTTTTTCACACGCATTTTTGAGCCACTCAAGTAATTTTTCAGCTCGTTTTTTAGCGTTTGGCTTAATAATTATTAATAACGACAAATTCGATCACCTTTACGCATTACCAAAAAACTTAAAAACAAACTTTAAATAAATTTATTTAATCTGAATATTTATTCAAAAAACATAAAGCTTTAATAAAGAAAAAATAAAAAACCTCGCAAAACCACCATTAACACTAACCATTTAGTTTTTTTTCTTTTAATAATTATGCAAATCAATCAAAAAACCAAACTTAACAACGCATTAATAAACAGGCTTCACATCAAAATAACTAATGCTTCACCTATAACTTTTATCGTTTTATTTTTAATCAACTAACGTGCAAAATGCACGCGTTTTCAACAGACACAACCAGGAGCAAGATAATGAATCCAATTAATACTTTAAATCAAACAGCAGCAACTCACGTTGGCGTTAAACCAACTAACCGTAAAGCAAAAATGTTAGCTAAACTTAACCGTTTTGGCAAAAAACTAGCACTTAGCAGCCCAGCTCAATATAAATAATCACTCAACCATGATTATTTTTACGGTGCAGCAAACACTCAACCACTAAATAAAGTCTCTTATTTAGCTCCCTCAAGTTTGCTGCAACCTATTTATTTTATTAAAAATTGCCTAAATTCTTCATTATTTACAAAAAAAACCTCATTTACGTATAAATTTTAGGCAAACAGTCATTTTGCTATTTACACAGCGGTATCACCTAAGTATTATTCTGCGTCACGGAGAGATGGCAGAGTGGTCGAATGCACCGGTCTTGAAAACCGGCATGGGTTTATAGCCCATCTAGGGTTCAAATCCCTATCTCTCCACCATATTTTAATTGGTGGCTTTTTTACTACTACCAATACAAACGGTTATGCGTTGGAGAGGTGTCCGAGTGGCCGAAGGAGCTCCCCTGCTAAGGGAGTATAGAGTTTGTAGCTCTATCGAGGGTTCGAATCCCTCCCTCTCCACCATACTAAATTTAAACCACTTAATTGTGGTTTTTTTATGCCCAAATTTCACTTCGCACTGCAGTCAATCATATAAATGATATTCAGTAAGTGAGCCTCTATAATTTACCAATTATCACTAAGGTAATTTATGTTTAATTCAATTGGTATTAAATAGCTCTATCACCAGCTTTTAATCTTAAATTTAATGTAATCATAACTCTTCATATTTAATGTTTTAGTACCTAAAATATAAAATCAAACAAATTGTGAAAAACAATAACTTAGTGCATTATTAGCTTAACTTTAAGCCAAACTAGGTTTAACCATGATTCGACTTTTATTACTCTCACTTTGTTTAACAGCACCGTTTATAAGTAAAGCTGAAGACACAACTATTTATAAGTGTATTATTAAAGATATACCTACATTTAGCCAAACCCCCTGTGCTAAAGATGCTGAAATTATTACACTTAAAACGATTAATGTAACAAAAGCGTATAGTAGTAAGCTGCAAAGCAATAAAGCCCCAGACACTTCTGTAGATAGTTATTTAAAAATTCAACAAATAGATCGTGATATTAAAAGGCTGCAACTTTCTATTAAAGAACATCAAAAAGAATATGCAGAAAAAAAGCAGCAAATAAATTATATGACTCAAGATAAAGCAAATCGCTTGGGGGCATCTTCTATTGCTGATGCTATTGCAACTAAAACGGCATCTTTAAAACAATCATATGAGCCTGCAATTAAACAAGCACAACAGCAAATTGAGTCGCTTACACAACAAAAGTTACAACTTAAACAGCCTTAAGCGCCTGCTTTATAGTTAAAATAAACATGTGTATTTCGTCAGTGGTGTTATACACATGAGGCGATACTCGTATTCCATCTTTGCGAGCATCAACACTAACTTCAGCTTTATTAAGCGCTTGTAGCACAGCATTCTGTTGCCTATTAAAGTTTAAAATAACGGTTCCACTGCATTCATCGTTTAAAGTAGGTGATACTACAAACTCACTCAAGTGCTGGTGAATAAGCGTGATCATCTCGAAATTATGCGCTCTGACTTTATTGATTCCCAATGCGGCAAAGTAAGCAATGCTATTCGCTGCAATAATGTAAGGCGCTACAGAAGGAGTGCCCCCCCAAAACTTAAGCGCACTGGCGTTATATGCAAAGTGATTAATATCAAACTCAAATGGATTTTGATGTGAAAACCAACCCACATCTTTAGGTTCACAGCACTCTATTTGATTCTCGTTAATCCATAAATAAGCGGCTCCTGGACCTCCACATAACCATTTAACGCTTGAGCCAATCATAAAGTCAGCATCGAGTACGCTTAAATCGAGCGGTATAACACCAGCTGATTGAGCAACATCAATTATTGATAAGCTATTGGTTAATTTGCTCATAGCTACAATATCGTATACAGGCGACTGTACGCCTGTATTTGAATATACATGGCTTATAAAAACCAAGTCGATATCGCAAGTTATATAGCGCTGCCAAACACTAATATCAGTTAAGTTTTCGTGCTCAGGTATAAACATGATTTGTGCGCACTCTGGTAATGCTTTTTGCATTGCAAAACCCATGCTCGGAAAATCACTTTGCGCCATTAGCACTTTACAATTTTTTTGCTGCAATCGAGGATGCGACATAAGCAACTTTGTTAAGCCACTTGATAAATTAACTTGAGGACAAAACTGCGAACTAGGCGCATTAAATAACTTACCAAGTGCGGTAGTAAACTGCTCAACTGCGGGCAGCCATTGTTGCCATGGCTCTTTGCTGGAGCTCTCCCACGGCAAGAAGTAATGCTGGGCTAAATATTGCTGTGTATTTTTAAGTGGACGCCCAACCGAGTGATTTAATAAATAACAGCCATCAGCCATACAAAAATCATTTTTAAGCATGCTATTTAACCCATTCTTTAAGTGTGTTTAGATCATCAAAACGTGTTTTTATATCGTCGCGTTTTGCGCTGGCTCGCCTATCTCTTAATTTTTCGAGCGAATCAAGCAACACATGAAGCGGCGGACCACTTGCTGTTACCTTGCTCATATGCTGCTGTTGCATATTTTTTGAGGGCTGAGCAATAAATTTTTCAACCAGTTGATTATGATGACCGACTGCGGTGTCGCCATGTAATTTGCACACTTGTATAAATAACTTTGCGTGGTTTTTAAACCAATCTGTATTTTTATATTGCTCGGCTTGTAAAAAGTTATCCATAAAGCTTTGCATACGCATGGCTTCTCGTAGTATTTGTTGATCCTCTGGCATCATATATAAAAACTTATCCACCAGCATTTGCGAGTAACTTGGCTCATTTGCGCTACAAAGCCCTAGCAGCATATCAATCACGTTAATGCCTGCAAAATCACCTGCATTTGCGCCTCTATAAACCTCTTTGCCTACACGGTACGGTTTATAATAAGGGCGAACGCAGTTAAAAAAGCGATCTGTATCGAGCTCAGAATAAAGTGCGTTATTTGATTCAATTACATCTATAAGCGCTTGTTTGGCTACTTTTAATAATTCACCACACAAGGGGTGTGAGATACCGAGCGGCAATATTTTTAGTAAAGCGTCACTTGCCCGTTTATAGGCCAAAATACCTTGAGTGTTATAATCAATAAATAGTTTTTCATCGGGTAAATTAGTAAAACGCTTATAAATACCGTTAAGTGCTTTGTTATGAGTAGTTAAGTGTGCGGTAGCAAAACGAGGTGTTACACCAATAGATGCACCAATATGCATAGCAAGCGCAGAGGCTTCTATTAGCGGTGAAGTGGTTTCTCTGCTTGGTTCGGTAATTTCATGACGCCTACATGCAGCCATAAACAATCCTACGTTACCGAGTAAGTCAAAGGCACTATCAAAGCCTTGATCTGTGTTTCCTTCGGCTAATAAATTACTAATTAATGCGTTGCCTTCTTTTTCTAATTGTTGCTTTAAGGCTTCACCAATTCCTTCTACATTTGCTTTATCGCTTTGCTGCCAATAAAGCCGTTCCAGCTCACTATTTAAAGTAACAAATTCTGTTCGTATCCATTGATCGAAAATAACGGTATGTGTGCTCATTGTTGTACTCTATTATTTTTATAGCTAAATGCTAACAGAGTTCAATGAGGGTAAAACGCCAAAAAAGTTAGTAAAAACCAGCATAATTAGCAATAATCACTACAAATATAAAAATAATTAATAAAAGCCGACAATCATGTTAGATAAAAAAGATCAGCAATTACTCATAGCACTTCAAAGCCAAGCTCGCATATCGGTTTCTGACTTAGCTAATAGTATTAATTTATCTGATACGCCTTGCCTAAGACGTATTAAAAAACTCGAGCAGGAAGACGTTATTACCGGCTACCACGCAGCCATAAACCCTAAGGCGCTTAATCTTAATGTATTAGTGTATGCATTTGTGCGGTTAAGCCAAAACTCAGTAAGTGCAGCAGATCAGTTTGAGCAACACGTAGAAAAACTCTGCCACGTATTAGAGTGCTGTGTAATATCTGGAAGTTACGATTATTTACTAAAAATAGTAGCCCACGATCTCGAAAGCTACGAGAGGTTCGTAAAACATCAATTAGGTAGCTTAAGTTATATTGCTAATATAGAGTCGACGATAGTATTAAAGCAGTCATTTAGCAAAAAACAGTTACCATTATAAAAAATACCGCAAACAACTCACTGTTAGCTATACTGATAGCTATTAAAAATAAGAATAAAAATTGCTTGGGACTTATGTGAAATATTTTAATTCAAAATATCATTCTGCTATTTTTTACATACTTTTTGCTTTGGCTTATTTTTTAGTCGGTATTACACTTACTAAACTCGCTTTTAACTCGCAAATTATTCCCATTTGGCTACCCGCAGGTATTGCTTTAGTTGGTTGTTATATATGGTGGTGGCGATTTATTCCGCCTTTGTTTGTAGCAGCAATCGCATTTAATTTAAATATTTTTGATAGCTCAGCTCATGAAATGGTGCTTGTAGGTAACTCATTTAATGAGGCAATGTATATTGCCTTTGGTGTTGTAATGCAAGCAATGCTAGGTGCTGCGCTCTTAAAGTTTTGGTTAGGGCACCCACTACGCTTTAAAAAGCGAAAGAATATTATTTACTTTATTGTGGTTATCGCCATTTTAGTTAGTTTAATTTCAGCTAATTTTGGTGTATTTGCACTGAGTCAATTTAACTCTGTTTATAGCATAGATAACCATTGGGAAAATGTAGTTTACTGGTGGTTAGGCGATACATTAGGAGTATTAATTGCCACTCCATTTTTACTTTCTTTGTTACCACAAAAATCTTATCAACATAGTGTTTCTGTACTTCCCACAATAGCAGTATGTTCTATTCTATTTGTATCGGTAGCGGTTACAACTCAGCTATATGATCAAGAAAACCGTAGAAATACAATTAAAATTGCTGAACGCGAAGTTCACGTCATAGAAAACAGTCTTTATAGACACACCAATAGCAGTATTATTGCGGTGCAAAGTTTAGCAAGCAAAATGCAGTCGTCTTCTATATTAAGCCAACAAGATTTTTATTCTTACGCCAACCAATTACTTACACAAGAATCATTTATTAAAGCTCTATCGTGGAATGTAAAAATACCACAAGATCAGCGCCAAGCGTTCACTCAAGAAATGTCAAACATTTATCATTTAGATATTGATATTGTAGGGGAACCACTTGAAGAAGATGATCCACTTGTTATCGTAAAATACATAGCCCCCTTTAACGGAAACCAAAAAGCAATTGGTTTTAATGTATTTTCTAACCCTGATAGAAAATCCTCACTACTCAACCCTTCAATTAAATATATGCCTGTAGGGACTAAAATAATTCAGCTTATACAAACCAAACAACCAAAACCGGCTTATTTATTATTTGCACCTGTTTATGCTCAAGACAATAAAGAAACCATTAAAGGCTATGCCACTGGTGTATTTTTAGTACGTAGTATTATTGAACAAGCAATTTCTAAAGAGCAGTCTGATATGTTTTCTATTGGTATTTATGAAGACATAGATAAACCGCCATTTTATAGTAACTACTCAGAAAATATCGAACAAGCAAAAGGAAGCAGTTTAATGTCATTTACAATCGACTTTGCAGGGCAAAAGTGGATTGTAAAACTAACTTTAATAGAAAGCTTTTTAGCACAGCATAACAATCAACTTGCGTTGTTATTACTCATATTACAAGTCGCAGTATGTTCATTAATTTTAATTGTATTACTCTTATTTAATCAGCAGCAAATTGCACTTACTCGCCAAGTATCTGAGCGTACGCATTCTCTAGTAAAAGCTAAAAAACAGTCTGATTTAGCCAATCAAGCTAAAAGTCAATTTTTAGCCAATATGAGTCATGAAATACGGACCCCACTTAATGCTGTTATTGGTTTTTCTTCGCTTGCTCGCAAAGAGGATAGCGCCAGCACATTAATTGGTTATTTAGACAAAATAAACTCTTCATCTAAAAGCCTATTAAGCTTAATAAACGACATTCTCGATATTTCAAAAATAGAATCGCAACGCTTAGTTCTTGAGTCCATTCCATTTGATTTAAATGCACTTGTACAGCGTATTGATAATATGTTTGAACACAGCGCTAATAATAAAAACATTGATTGGAAAATTAATAATAAACTCCCCGTAGATACTTGGTTTATTGGCGACCCTATGCGAATAGAACAAATACTTCTTAATCTATGTAGTAACGCCATTAAATTTACGAGCAAAGGCGGTGTTACAATAAATATAGAGGCTGAATTTGTCTCGGCTAATAAAGTTCAGCTTGCTATTGCTGTTTCTGATACAGGCATTGGAATTAAAGCAAACCAACATCAAAAACTGTTTAACGCATTTACTCAAGCCGATAACTCTACTTCAAGACAGTTTGGGGGCACCGGGCTAGGCTTAACAATAGCAAAAGAACTAAGCCAACTTATGGGTGCAAAATTAACAGTTCAAAGTGAATTAGATAAAGGATCTACTTTTTCATTCTCAATACAATTAGAAACAATTGAACCACAAGAACAACCTCTTGTTACCTTTGAAAATACTAATATTGCGTCTTTAAATATTTTGGTAGCAGAAGATAACCCAGTAAACCAAATGGTGATTAAAGCAATGCTTGGTTCGTTAGGTATTGTGCCGTACGTAGTAGAAAATGGTGAACTTGCTGTTGATATTGCTAAAAATCAACATTTTGATTTAGTACTCATGGATTGCCAAATGCCTATTATGGATGGCTATAGAGCCACTGCACTTATTAGGCAATTTAAAACAGAGCAAGAACTCCCTATTATTGCTTTAACCGCCGATGTTATGCCAGAGGATAAAGCACACGCTCAAGCAGTTGGATTTAATCAACATCTTGCAAAACCGCTTGAACTCATTAAGCTAACTGAATGTTTAGTCCAATATGTAGAAGTAAATGAACAATAGCGGTTTAGTTTTAAGTGTATTTTTTGGTGTGGTTTTAAGTTTTTTCTCTCATATTGCTGTCGCTCAAAACTGTATAGAACAAGCGAGCGACTTTAAATTTATAACGAAAAGTAAGCAACAAGGTTTATTACGTTTTGAAAATGAGCACAGCCACCAACCTTTTAATTACCACGCTGCTTTACCATTCGATGATTATTTAAGTTACGCCTACCAGCATATTAATAAAGCTAATCCACGTGCAAATATACCATGCCCTGTAATTACAAAAACATACCAACAATTAATAGCACAAGGGAAGCGTAAATTAGACCCTACTATTGCAGATATTATTGCTCCTTTTGAACTAACATACCCAAACAGTAATAAGGTCGCGCTATTAATTCACGGGTTAACCGATACACCGTTTACATATCACGATTTAGCACAAGTGTATTATCAACAAGGTTATACTGTACGAACTATTTTATTACCTGGACACGGAAGCGCGGCAAGCGCTCTATTAAACGTAAAAATCAGCCAATGGCAACAGGCAATAAAATACGCAGTTGAACGCTCAGTACAAGACTTTGATGAGGTGATACTTGCAGGTTACTCTACCGGTGCTGCGTTACTTATTGATTACGTAACCAAACAACCTCTTTCATCTAAAGTTAAAGCACTTATGCTTTATTCACCTGGCTCTGAACCACATAATAAGCAAGGTTGGATGGCAAAATGGATTGATGCTATTCCGTTTGTTAATTGGATAGATAAAGATGCTGATGTAGACTTTGCTAAGTATGAATCATTTCCGTTAAATGCAGCTACCGCTTCGTACGATGCAATGTCACTTGCTAGTATTGGTAGTTTGAGTAAACGCCCTGCACTTAAATTGCCTATTTTTAGTGTACTTAGCGATATTGATACCACGATAGATACGCGTGCCACGCTAAAATTATTGAGTGCATTACACAAAGGTAATTCAATCAAATATAAGCCGCTCGATACTTTAGTACTTTATGGAAGCACCGATATTTTACCAACGGGCTTTACGAGTGACTACACAGTAAGTAATCCGCAATGCACTACACAGCAGTGTAAAAAAATTCATGGTATATCGCATATAGCGGTTGTTAACTCACCACAAAATCCACATTACGGAGTTAATGCATCCTATCGTAATTGCGGCAGCTTTATTAACGACGAGCCGCTGTATAAAACATGTAAAACAACTAAAAACCCACAGCTAGGAGAGCGTACAAGCGCTAACTTAAAGCAATACCCGGCTTTACAACGCTTAACTTATAATCCTCATTTTACCGAGCTTAAAATACAAATTAGTACGTTTATTAAAAACGTAGAACACGTACAAGGTAAGTAGTTATGAGAACGTTTTCGCACCAATGGTTTAGTAGTATTAATGAAATTGATCAGGCGCAGTGGCAACGCTTATTCGGCGATGAGCCATTTACTCAACATGCATTTTTATATGCCCTTGAGCAAAGCCAATGTGTAACACAGCAAAGCGGTTGGCAGCCACACCACTTAGCTATTTTTGAAGGTGATACGCTCGTTGCACTTGCACCCGGGTATTTAAAAAGTCATTCATACGGCGAGTACGTATTTGACTGGGCATGGGCTGAAGCGTTCGAAAAGCATGGTTTAGAGTATTATCCCAAGTGGCTATCAGGCATTCCGTTTAGCCCTATTGAAGGCAAGCGTATTGCTATTGAACACGCTAACCCTAACGCTGTGTACCAATACATTACAGAACAACTTAGCGTACACAGTGCCCAGCAAGGTTGGTCTGGTTGGCATGTAAACTTTTGCGACCAAACTCAAGCCACATCATTAACTGAGCAGCACGCCATGTTAAGAGTCGGTGTGCAGTTTCAGTGGTTTAACAAAGGCTTTGAAACCTTTGACGACTTTTTGCAAATGCTTAGCTCGCGTAAACGTAAGTCACTTAAAAAAGAGCGAGCTAAAATAGCGCAACAAAATATTGATATTGAATGGCTGCAAGGCACACAAATTACGCCAGAGATAATGCAGTTATTTTGTGAGTTTTATCAGCGCACCTATTTAAAGCGCTCTGGTCATTTAGGCTATTTAAACATGGAGTTTTTTACGCTTTTACATGCATTAATGGCGAATAACCTCGTTATTATGTTAGCAAAAAAAGACGACAACGTGATTGCTGCAACACTTAGTTTAGTAGGCGAAAATACGCTTTACGGACGTTACTGGGGAGCAAGCGAAGAAGTAGATTCGCTTCACTTTGAATTGTGCTATTACCAAGGTATTGAGTTTGCTATAAAACACAAGCTCAGCTGCTTTCATTCTGGGGCACAGGGTGAGCATAAAATAGCGCGCGGATTTGAACCCGTACTTACCTACTCAGCTCACCATATTGTTGATAGCGACTTTAGTAATGCAATAAGTGACTATTTAAAACGTGAACGCCATCATATTGATATATATAAAGCGCAATGTACTTCATTACTGCCGTTTAAAAACGAGTAACTGATTGTTTGCAGGCATGGCTGTATCGCTAATAAGCGTAAGCCCTGCTTGCTTTGCTAATTGTTCAACTGCTTCAAAATCTCTTATTCCACTTAACGGATCTCGATCTGTTAAAAACGTATTGAAGTCATCATTACTCGAGCTAGTAAATTTACTTTGGTATTTAAATGGTCCATAAATACAAAGTTTACCTTCACTATTTAAATGGCGCTTAACGCCGTCAAAAAAACGTTCAACTAATTGCCAACTAACTATATGAAATGTGTTTGCAGTATAAATAGCGTCAACTTTATCTATTGGCCACTCATTATTTAAATCAAGCTCAAGTGGTGCATGTAAATTAGTTAAATTAACCTCGCTATGCCATAAATTAATGCCTTCGTGATTTACAGCTCGATCACTTGTATACCATTGTAAATGCGGTAATTGCTTTGCAAAAAACACACTGTGCTGACCGGTTCCTGAACCTACTTCGAGTACTGTTTTAGTGCTTTTTAAAACGTCTTTTAATTGCTCTAAAATAGGGGTTTTATTGTTTTCACAGGCTTGTGAAAATGGCTTTGTCATTACGGTGCACCAAAATTGTGGATTAATGCACAACAGTAAAGCAAATTTAACTTATTTTGTCGTGTTGAAAAAATAGATAATTATTAAACATCCTAACTATCATGAAGTTAAATAAGTTCATTATGGTTGGTATGTAATATGCTTTTACATAACTAGCCCAATAAAGGGTTTAACTTATATTAAAGAGCCAGAGGATAAAATTATGCATATACCCCCTTATACCGCTGTAGATGCAGCCGTTGCCATAACAGAAAAAACCACCGACGATCATAGTTACGCCGTTGATATGAGAGCTACAGTAATTGATTTACTTTCGCACCCTAAACATAATCAAAAGGCGATGACTAAACATGAAACAGACCAGATATTTATTCTTGGCTATAATTAAAATTCAAATTAATACCGCAAATAATTTTTATAATAACTGTTTACACTGAAACCGATTAAATGTAATGATAACTATTATCGTTAACTTGAGTCGGTTTTTTTATGTCCTCAGATCATGCACTGCATCGTTACCATCAAGAACTATCTTGCCATTGCTTAAGACCCGGCTTACACGCTCCAATGCTGGTTGCCGATTACATAGAAACCGCACTTAACGTAGCCAAAAATTTTGAGCGACAAAATAACCCTTTGCTTCAAGAGTTTTATCTTAGACGCACACACCATGAAATTATGAATAAAATGTGCGACCCTCTTATACATAATGCTATTCGTAAACAATGCTTAGACCAGCTATATAAACCACTCATGGCATTAAAACGTTTTTATAAAGTTCATAACAATATTGCACAATTTTTAATACTTGAGCGCGAAGCTCGTATTCTTAGTCACGAATTCAACCCTTTTTAAGGAGCACACTTATGAGCCAATTTAGAACAGAATCAGACAGCATGGGCGAACTACAAGTACCTGCAGATGCACTCTATCAGGCACAAACACAGCGTGCGGTTAATAACTTTGCAATTAGTGGTCTTTCTATGCCAAAGCAATTTATAACTGCACTTGCTTATATAAAACAAGCCGCTGCACAAAGTAACTGTGAGCTTGGGCATTTAAGTAAAACTAAAGCCGATGCAATTGAACAAGCTTGCCAAACAATTATTGATGGCGAGCATGTTGAGCATTTTCCCGTTGATATTTTTCAAACCGGTTCGGGCACAAGCTCAAATATGAATGCCAATGAAGTTATTGCAACGCTTGCTAGTCGTATAGGCAGTGAAAGCATTCACCCTAATGATGATGTAAACATGGGGCAAAGCTCTAATGATGTAGTACCTACCGCAATTGCATTAAGTAGTGCGATAAACGTGGTATATGAGCTACTTCCTTCACTAGAAAATTTATCGCAAAGCTTAGAGCTGAAAAAAGCTGAAGTAGGCCATATTGTTAAAACTGGTCGAACTCATTTAATGGATGCAATGCCTGTAACGTTTGATCAAACTCTAAGCGCATGGCAATCACAAGTTAATCATGCAGCAGCGGGAATTCGACATAGTTTAGAGCGTGTTTGCGAACTTGCACAAGGTGGCACAGCCGTTGGCACTGGTATTAATGCCGATCCTAAATTTGCAGCAAAGTTTACAGAAAACCTTAGCGCTAATGTAGGTATTAGATTTACGCCTAGTAGTAACTTTTTTTATAACATAGGCTCACAAGACGCTATTGTTGCACTTTCTGGGCAATTAAAAGTACTTGCTGTAGCACAAATGAAAATAGCGAACGATTTACGTTGGATGAACTCAGGACCACTTGCAGGCTTAGGTGAAATAGAGCTTGAAGCATTGCAACCAGGCTCATCTATTATGCCTGGTAAGGTAAATCCCGTAATACCAGAAGCGGCTGCCATGGTAAGCGCTCAAGTTATTGGTAACGACGCCACTATTACCGTAGCCGGACAGGCTGGGAATTTTGAGCTAAACGTAATGCTGCCAGTCATTGCTTATAATATTTTACAAAGCATAGAATTACTTGCCAATAGTGCACAAGCGTTAGGCGATAAAGCTATTGCCAGCTTTAAAGTAAACCAGCCAAATATTGATAAGGCACTCGCTAAAAATCCAATTTTAGTTACCGCACTTAATCCGGTGATCGGTTATGAAAAAGCGGCAAAAATAGCAAAACAAGCTTATAAAGAAGCACGTCCTATTATTGATGTTGCGGAGCAAGAAACCGACTTATCACGTAATGAACTTGAAAAACTACTAAACCCTACCAAGTTAACTCAAGGTGGGTTGTAAGCATTTAATAATGGCTTTAATTACTTGATAATATAGTTTTTATTGCCGTAAAAAATGCACCGTGTATGATAGTGATGAATATTTCATCACTATCAAGGTTTGTTATGCGTACCCCATTTTTAGCTATTCTTTTACCTCTATGTTTAACTGCATGTTTGGATACAACGCCCACCGAAACAGAAGAAGCACCTGCAAGTCCTGTAAAAGTAACGCCAAAGCCAGCACCAGAAAAACAACTAGAAAATAAAAATATACCGTCACGTACTGAAATCGAAAAACTAGAAAAAACAAACTTAAAAAATGTTTCTCTTAACGATATAAAAACAACTAAAAGCGAATTAAACACCCTTATTACCGATACGCAATGCGATACAAATACACAATGCAAAGTAAGCCCTGTGGGTAGTCGCGCATGTGGCGGACCTAGCAGTTATATTGTATATTCGACTAAAACAACAACCGAAAAAGAAGTTTCAGCCCTTAGTAAAAAGATTACTATGCTTGAAAGTAATTATAATGAACAAAAAGGGATGATGAGCACGTGTCAGCATTTAACTGCACCAAGCACGCAGTGTGTTGAAAATAAATGTGTTAAACTTGAAAGTTCAGCGGTAAGTGCATTTTAAGGATTACATTATGAGTTGTTTGCCATCTGCAATTAAGCTATCAATTGCCAGTGTTGCTACCTGTATTTTATTACTCAGTGGCTGTGCTAGTACTACAATGTCAGGTAATGAACAAAGTAAAAACTTGTCTGACTTGAACTATGATCTTAGCAACATTGAGAGTAATAATAGCTGTACTGCTAGTTTTCAATGTAAGGTGCTTGAAGTTGGCGCACGAGCATGCGGCGGACCAAGTAGATACGCAGTTTATTCAACACTCAACACCTCACAAGAAAAAGCAGATCAAATTGCACAGCAAATAACAAAACAAGAAGAAATTCAAAATAAAGCACAAGGGTTAACTGATTGTTTACCTGTATTAGAAGTACAGTCGCTATGTATTAAACAGCAATGCCAATCGTTTGATATAAAATAAAGTGCTAAAAAGATTATTTCAGCGTTAGCCTAAGTAAGGAATTAACGCTGAAATAACAACCACCATCACCACGCAAATCCCAGCTTTAATGATGTATTTCATTTGCATTTTATTGAGCACCCAATACGTATAAATAAAACGTAAAAAATAACTCGCCGCCGTACCAAACAAAGCAAAAATAAATAAATAAGCAATTAAAATTATATTCATATTGATCTAATTTAAGCTACTTAGCTTGTTTGGTATGAGCAATTAAAAGTTCAGCAACTTGCTGCTTTACAGCACGCTTATCATCACTGGGGACGTCAAAACGACTAGCTAGTTGCGCTATTTCATCATCGTTTAGGTTAAACGATAGGCGTTGACGTGTTTTTTTTGATTTTACATCTAAGTCGAGTATTTTTCGGATCATATCCGATGGCGTGAGTTCTTGATCGATAGCTTGCTTTTTTATCAGCTTTTGAACTTCACTGCTTAAATCGAATGCCATTTGTGTAGCGCGTACGGCTTGCTCTTGGCGCAACCACTTTTCTTTAGCATCACTCACTTAGCATCTCCAGGAAACAAATCCACTATGTCAGTAATTGGGCGTGTTAATGTTAGTGATACTTCAGTTTCACCACCGTCCCAAATTTCAATATTCAAACCATAGCCTTCATCATCTGATACTAAGCAAATCATTTCGCATGGCTCTCCACCTTCTTGCTCATAACGAGGTAAAGTTTGGCTGCGGTAATCTTTATTATGGAAGTAACATACGTAAGGTGATTCGCTTTGTTTATAGCTTTTAGCTAAAAACTGCGTAAAGCGCTCTGGCGTATTTTGCACTGTTATATGTGTTAATGACTCTTCATCAAAAATACGTGCAAACTCATCAAGACCAAAAATTTCTTCAACTTCATTACGCTGAATTTTAATAGAAAAATTAGCCCATGCTTCGCCGTCATCTTGTTCTATTTGTAAAAATACAACTTGTCCGCTGTTTGTCTCAAGCACAAACTCAGTATCACTACTATGCTGATATTGATAGGTTTGAATATCAGTAACTCGTAACGTTTCGCCCTTTAACCACGCAGGATAAGCAAACGAATCAATAACGGTAAACATGTCACCTTGTTTAAGCTCACTTACATGGTTAAGCTGGCGCTCTGGTGCTTTTTTAGATTTGAAAAAATTAAACATAGAAAACTGCCTTTAAGCAAAAAAGGTAACAAAGCATAAGCTCGGTTACCTTTTTAAAATATGGACGTAAGTATTAGCTATTTTGCTTTGCTTTAATGCGAGCTAAAATATCGGCACTTTTTGGGCTTGTATCGCCAATGCCTGCTTCTGCCATTTTTGCTTTTAAATCATCGCCATTAACATCTGATTCAAGCTGCTTTGCTGCACCTAGTTGATCTTGACGATCTTGTTGGCGCTGTTTAATACGCTCAAGTGATTGACGAGCAGACGTCATAGACGAGCTGTTTGTATTAAGCGTGCTGTTAACTGCCATAGTTGCTTGCTGTACGCTTTCAGTCGTTTTAACCATTGTAAGTTGACGTTGGTTTTCTTTAATCGACTTTTCAGCATCTTTAACTTGCTGCTTAAGCGCTACAATATGGTTACTAAAACCAGATAGCACTTGTTCGTTCTCTGCTTTTTCAGTTTCAAAATCACCAATTTTTTCTGCAATTTCTAGTGCTAACGCTTCGTTACCTTTTTCAAGCGCTTGACCTGCATATGCTTCATGCTCTGCAATAGATGCCTCTACAGCGCTAATTTTACGCTTAGTTTGCATTTCTTTCGCCATTACTTCTGTAAGGCTTTTCTTTGCACGGTGTAATGCATTTTGTGCATCTGCAATTTCTTGCTCAAAAATACGGATACCATTAGCATCTACAATTGCTTCGCCGGCTTCACGAGCACCACCACGTATTGCTGTAAATAATTTTTTTAAAATACTCATAATCTTAACTCCAAAAACTTACCTGGATTAGTATACTAATCGTTTAAATACAAGGTCACGGCTTCTAGTGCATCTATAGCGTTATCGGCTAATGTTACTAGTTCGTGGGTAATGTCATCTAATGATGAATTTACCGACAGAGCACCAAAAATCGCATATTTATTATCGATTTTTGCAAATGCACTCAGTGGAATTGGCACGTTTAAACGAAGTAGTGTTTCGTTTAACTCATTGCATAGTTCGCTTTTAACTTCATCTTCATCAAACAAGTAGCTAATACATAACAATTGCTCTTGTGTTCGCGTAACAAAAATTGGAAGTTCATCATTTCCATCAACAATAACTTGTAAAACATCTTGCTCGCCAGGATTGGCAATCAAGAAAGACTCAAAGTTAGCACCTTCAGTTTCAAAAGAGGCTAATTTTATTGAAAGTTCATTTAATTCCATGTCTCTGCCTTTTGTCGTTTGACATATTATGTCTGAGTTAAGATTCTCACGGTCGACATATTATGTCAACCGTGTTTTGTTAGTTTTTATACAATTCGCTTTCTATTTCCCATGCAGTTCGGTAATAATCATATAGCTGACCAGAACCTAACCTATTGACTTCAATATCTTTAACTTGTTCAAAATAATTATTTGGAAATGCAAAACTCGCTAATAAATATTTTTTACTAATCCACCTTGATGGAACAGGCATAACTGTTACGTCATTAATTCGGCCACTAGCCGACTGTCCCATTTTAGTTGCTATAGTCCAGCCCCATTGCCCAAAAGAAGGTATGTTTTGCTGATACTGCTCAACATATTCAAACCCAGCAGCTTTAACCGTTTTAGCAATACTCAAAAACGCTTTTTTAGCATGATAAGGCGAGGTTGATTGCACCGCCATTGCCCCATCAGGTGCTAATAACTGACGTACGTGGTTATAAAAATAGTCACTGTACATTTTATTTAGATCAGGATGATTAGGATCCGGTAAATCAATTAAAATAGTGTCAAATTGCTTACTTTGATCGAGCAGTTTTTCAACTTCTAAAAATGCATCACCCACTATTATATTTGCACGTGGGTCTTTCATCGACTCATTATTAAGAGTAAGTAAGCGCTTATTAATGTCGCTTGGTGGAGTAAAGTCACCATCTTTATGACCAAATAAATTAAGTAACTGTCCATCAAGATCAATAAGAGTCACTTCATTTACAGACCACTTTAAAACATCTCTTAGTGCCAACCCGTCACCACCACCAATGATTAATACGCGGTCGTGACGATTAGAAGCAAGCATTGCAGGATAAACCAACATAGAGTGGTATATTTGCTCATCAATACTTGAAAACTGCAAACGACCATTTAAATATAAGTCGGTGATTGGCTGAGCTTGGTTTTTACTTAGTCTTTCTGTTAAAACAACGTGTTGGTATTTAGTTGCTTGCGAGTAAATAACTTTATCTTTGTATAAAACGTTACTTAAATTATTCATCCAGCTACTACCAAACACCAAAATAAATCCAAATAATACCAGCAACACTATATGACAAACTAAAAGTGCCTTCGCAAAGCGCACATGGGTGTGGTAGCGCCATAAAAACGCGAGCCCAGCAAGTATATTAAATAATGCCGTCCACGCCGCAGCTTGCATTATAGGCATTGAGAGCATGATACTTACCCAAATGGCAGCGCCAATGCCGGCACCAATATAATCAGCACCATAAATAGTACCTGCGTTGTTTTCTAAAAACCGTCCATAAACGTGCTGACGAATACGCGCTATTAGCGGTATTTCCATACCAATAAATAAACCCAGTATTAAACCAAAAACATAAGGAAGAAAACGTGACCACTCTTGTAGCTTTTGAAATACGTAACCATTGAGAATAACGTCTGGGGGTAAGTTAAAAATACTTGAAAATAAATGAGGAAGAGAATAACTAACCGCTATTACACTGGCTATCGCCAAAATACAGCCCATACCAACCAAAGCAATAATACTTTCTAGCCAGGCAAAAGCAGTAAATGCATCTTTAAACCATCGAGCTAAAAAAGCGCCGAGCCCCATTGCTACAATCATAGTACCAATCATGGCGTATATAGCACTCTCTACTGAGCCAAGTACGCGCCCTGCATAATGAGAAAGTAGGTATTCATAAATAAGACCGCACCCAGCAAGTACAGCCATAACAGTAATAAGTAATATATCGTGCCCAAGTAAGCGAGACTTACTTGGGGGAGTATTAGTTGATGACACTGATTATGCGCCTAGTAAGGTTGCCATAGTGATACCCACAGCAAATGATACTGCTGCAGAAATAGTCGCCACACCTACATTTTTTTGACGATTAACTTCATCTGAAATATCGCAACCAGATAAAATTACTTTAATAGTTACTAAGTGCAAAATAATAAATGTCACTAAACTCACAACAGCGCTAATAGCCCAGTAGAGTAAACTTGTATTTATATTATCAGCAGCATAAGGAGCAATACCTGTCGCAGCAGTAATGGCTAATGCGCTACCAACTAAAAATCCGGCATAACGTATACCTACCGCTAAATTCCCATCAACAATTGCTTGCTGTAGGCAGTCGCCATTTTTATTTGTGCGTTTAAATAACTGCACTCTATATTGGCTAACAAGCAACAATACAACACTGCCAATAATAAAGGCTGCAATTACAATCGGTAAACCATGCCAACCATCTGTAGCAACCCATAAAA
Organism: Pseudoalteromonas sp. SWXJZ94C; assembly: GCF_015864385.1. Taxonomy (NCBI): domain Bacteria; kingdom Pseudomonadati; phylum Pseudomonadota; class Gammaproteobacteria; order Alteromonadales; family Pseudoalteromonadaceae; genus Pseudoalteromonas; species Pseudoalteromonas sp. SWXJZ94C. The sequence continues at coordinate 5,974 of NZ_JADYXF010000031.1, read as the reverse complement.
GAGCTGAACGAATAACTATTGCAACACTCACTACATGACCAAAATCAATAATAGCGGCTGTAACATTACCTTTAACAATTTCATCATGTAAGCTTACTTTACGAAGCGCCACTTTATCTTGAAAAAAGTGACCAAGCTTAATAAGCACAATAGCTAATGCTCCATAGCCTAACATTTGCAAGGCTTCTTGCTGAAGAGATACAGCAAAAGCACCACTGCTAACACCTGTTAGTACAATCGCAAGCGCAGCTAAGCCCGCTGCAAAGCTAATACCAAAAGCAAAGTTATCACGCTCTGTTATCTCGTCATTTGCATGTAAATTTGAAACCCAACCTTTAATATATTTAAGGCTCACAAATAACAACACTATAATTGCAAAATCAATCGCCAGCGCTTGCAGTGACCACATAGTTATTCCATTAAATTCGTACATATTATTCTAACTCCAACTTTATTCTTTTACTTACCACGGCTCACGCCACGAGAGGTTCTGCTACTGCTATTACGTACCGAGCCAGAGCTATTACTGTAACTACTAGAACGGGAGTAACTGCTGGTTTTAGGCGGTGTGTAGCTACTACGGCTTAAGCCTGTAGCACCTGTTTTTTTACTCGCGTAAGGGCTTGTGAACTGCTTGCCTTGGCGTTGGTATGTTTGGCGTGTGCGTGTTTCTAACGCACTTTGAGTTTTAATTTGTTTAGGGCTTGAATAACGCGAACGTCCGTAGTCATTGTAGTAACTATACTTTCGACGCTTACTCCAGCTTCCATATTCAACACGGTCAAATACATCACCTAAAATACGGTACATACCGTACCATTGCCAAAAGCTAATACCGCTACTATTTGTTTGCCAATTACCGTAGTTAGGGTTACCTACCATTTGATTACCAACACCAGCGCCCTCTGCTTGTTGGCTAATAGCGCCAACTCTGGCTAAAGAGCCCTTCGACATATCAGCTAACATATTAATAGGATCGGTTAACGCATCTGAAAACAACGTTGGTTTAGTCGCTTCACGTAATAAATCAATACTATGTAGCGTATCTTCGTAAGGAGGAATTAAGTAAGTTCCTTTAATATCTTTAAGTCGCTGTGTTAAGCCACTATAAAGTGCACCTTGACGCGTGGCATCAAGGGTAAGTACATCCACAACTTTTGTGAGTTGTGGTTGTTGTTTCTTAAGAAGCTCACCGTATTCTCTTAGTAATACCGCATTACGTACACTTCCATTTTCAAGGGCGGCACCAAGCTCTGACAGCTCAGTATCTGCTTTTTTAATAGACTCTTGAATTGTTTGCTGCAGTTGCTCTTCTTTAGATTGGCAACCCATAAGCACTGCGAACAAACAAAACAGGCTTATAAGTTTCCAAGCTTTTATATTCGACATTCATGTCACCTGATTTACAAAATTAACTACCGTAGTTTTACACAGGTCACTTATTAAACCAAGAATGAAATTACAACAAAGTAAATCAACCTAAATCAAATAAGCAGCTATATTTACTATATAAATTTAAAAGTAATCTTTGTATTGTACTTTTATGCTGCAAGCGTGAAATGAGTAATTATTTTGTAATTAAAGAATTTTTGAATTACGTAAATAATAACTAAAATTAGATTTTGGTTAAGGGTTAAGTTTTATGCTTCATAGTATTCGATATAAATTTATTATAATAACAACGGTTTTAATTATACTGAGTGCCAATTTAGTTTTTTTTCTGGCTATTAATGAACACGAAAATTTATATCGTCAATCTGTTCAGCAAAATCTTGATGCTATGTCTTCTAACATTTCGGATAACTTGTTAAGAATAATGTCTGATCAAGTTGATTTATTCTCTATTACTACCGAACTTTTAAGTTTTGAGCGATATGAATACATTAAATTTGTGAATGTGTTTGATGCAAATTGGGAATTAATTCAACCTTATGTACACCCTAACTACTTAACTCTTGAAAATTTCAAACCTGAGCTCATTGATGTAAAAGTAAAAGAGTTACCTTTCGGTGTGACCTCAACTAACGAAGGTCTTGTTGCTTTAAAAGCAATTGGAGAAGAACAATTTCCTATCGGGTACTTGCTAATAGTACAAGATTTTAAAAAGCCGTTAGATGAAAGCAAACTAAGCCTATTTTATAGCGCGGTCCCCTTTGTTGTTTTAATTATTGTGCTAACAATTATTATTTCATTCTGGATATATCAGCATTTATTGAGTCCATTACTAAAGCTATCAAACTTCACTAGACGGGTTGAAAAGTCGACTAACTATAATCTCCAATATTGCGTTTCAGGTAATGATGAGGTGTCTCAGCTTGGTAATGATATAAATACGTTGCTACAAACAATTAATTCTCAAATTCAAAAAAATAAAAAAAATACTATACAGCTTTTAGAGCAAACCCAATCAATGGAGCGCCTAGCTAATTACGACATATTAACTGGGCTACCTAACCGCATGTTTTTTATGACGCTACTCAAGAGTGAGTTAACTCGTAGTAAAGAAAGAAACCAAGATATTGCTGTCATTTTCTTTGATGTTGATAGTTTTAAAGGTGTTAACGATACTCTTGGTCACGAAGCTGGAGATATGCTTCTACAAGCAGTCTCAAACAAAGTAAGTAGCTACTTGCGCAATAACGACATAATTGCACGCCTAGGGGGGGATGAGTTTTTAATAATGTTACCTAGCATTGACAAGCAATCTATCGTTATTAATATTACCGAGAATATAATTAGAGGTATGCAAGAACCATTTTCAATTCATGAATGGGATATATCCACTGGTATTAGTATGGGTATTGCCAGTGCCAAAGAAGCGCAATTTAATATAAATACACTAATTAGCAACGCCGATATCGCAATGTACGCCTCTAAAGATAAAGGTAAAGGTTCATACACCGTTTTTCATCACAAAATGCTCGAAGACAATAAACGCAAAGTTCAGGTAGCCAACTTAATAAGCCATGCAATAGCACACAATGAATTTGAAGTATTTTATCAATTAAAAATATCTAACGAGGGAGACGTTAAAGGCTTAGAAGCCCTAATAAGATGGCAAAGTGAAGTATTGGGGTTTGTTTCCCCTGGTGAGTTTATACCCATAGCAGAGCAAGCAGGAAAAATTAAAGCAATTACTCAATGGGTTATCACACAAGTTTTTAAAGACATGCAAATACTAAAAAAACTCATAAGCGATGATATTTTAGTTTCAATGAATCTCTCTAGCCACGATCTAAAAGATCATAATTTTATACATGTAGTAAAAAGTAAACTACTTAGTCACGAGATCAATATAGCAAATATTCAATTTGAAATAACTGAATCTAGCTATTTGGAAAACTTTGAAAGCGCTAACGAATTCTTTAATCAGATAAAACAGATGGGGGGATCAATTGCATTGGATGATTTTGGTACTGGTTATTCTTCTTTAAGCTACCTTACTAAAATTGAAATTGACACCTTAAAAATTGACCGAATGTTTGTTAATCAATACGCAAGCTCAGGAAAAGATGCCGCTGTACTACAAGCAATACTTGATTTAGGTCAGCGTCTTGATTTAAGAGTGTGTAGTGAAGGAATTGAGACCGCAGACCAAGCTAATTATTTAATATCACATGGTAGCCATGAAATACAGGGATATTACTTTGCTAAGCCAGTGTGTATATCCCAGTTACCGCAAGCAATTATAAAGGCAAAAACACGATTTAAAGAGCTAACTAAAAGCGATACAAAACCCACATGGTCATAATAAATAAAAACACAAAGCTTACGAGCGATACACATAACGTAACTTACCTTTTAATTAAATGAGATAATAGTTAGTCCATCAGGTATAGCTGTATCCACAGGTAGATAGGCAACGGAATCTTCCTCTTTTAGGAGATACTCTATTATCTCTTTTGCAGATTCAAATTCAATCGGAGGTTTACTTCGGCCAGTAAAGCGCATTTGTGCCCAATACGCCTGTATTCTAGACTCTGTAAGACCCACCATCCGGGTATTAAAATTAACCCTAAGAGGATTACCAGCGGGTAAGTTAACAGCTTTAAATTGTCTACTGATAGCGCCTCCCATATAAATATGACGGATTTGTTGTTTACTTAAAGATAAGTTTTTATCTAGCGTATTAACAACAATCACAATATCTAAGATTTTTTCATTCTGCGCATAGACAGGAGGTGTAAAAACGATAAACGTCGCAATAAATAAAAGGTGTATTACCATTTTTTTAATAATATGAGTTAATTTAAAGCACATAATTAAAACACCCAATCCAAACCGATAAGATACAAGTTAGCTTTTTTATCAAAATTAGAATTTTCGGGAGTTACAAAAAAAGAGTCTTTTACATTATTACCTTCAAGTGCCGAAAACTCAGCTTTTAATGCAAGGTTTGGTAACACATCCCAACGCACACCAATAGTCCATGTTTTGAGGGAATCTGGTGTCGAGTCTTCAAAAATACTATTGTATCCATAAGCTAATCTATCTAAATCAGCATCAATACCTAGTGGAATTTCATTTTCAGGTGAGCGAATATCAACGTCACTATCAGCAAACGTTAAATGATAAGTAAAAGGAGCATAGTTAACACCGGCGGTTAAATAATAGCTCTGAATAATAGGTACTATTCCTAGATCTGTTTTTATACGAACCCATTCACCTCTAAAAAAATAATCTAAATTATCATAAACTATACCAAACTGCTCTGCATGCGCTCTACCTTGCGTTTGAACAGAGTTAGCGCTTCTTGTAAAATTGAGGCCATTCAAAACGTTTTCTAACTGCTTTATTTCTTCAATATCAAGTTTAATATTGCCGTTATAGCGAGAAACCCTAAACTCTAAATTTTCGATGTTAATTTTACCAATAAAGCCCAAAAGGTTATCAACTTCAAAACCCGTTTTTAATGTACCGATACCAATCTCTCCCGACTCTTCGCCATAATACCCCTCTAATGTGACATCAAAACTCTCTGCTCCAAATTTATAAACTGCATCTATACCGTTAAAGGTTTTAAAAAGATAAGTATCGTAAACTTGTTGAGGGGGATTAATCCACGGATATGCAAAGCCAACATCTGAAAAATCGCTTAGAGTAAAAAAAGGAGTACGCAATTTGCCTAATTTAATTTGAATATTATCTGTAGGTGTATATGTTAAATATAACCACTCCAACCCTGAGTTATCAGACGCGGTTGTGTTATCGCTTCTTAGTAAAACTTGAGCTGTTGCAGACCAGTTATTATTAAATTGATACTCACCTTGTAGACCAATTAAACTAGAGGGGGAGAACTTAATACTGTCCTCGTATCCTTTATATTCAACATCTTTCTCATCTAAGTACCCACCTATAACCCTAGCGTAACCAGAAAACTCAAAATCATTGGAAAAGGCGCTTGAATGGCTAAACATAATTGAAATAAATAAAAGATAAAGTATTTTATGTCGCATCAGAAAAAATGGATCCTTTGTTAAGATCAATACTAATAAGGTTAATTGAACAGCTTGCTTGAAATTTGATTATTTTATTGCCCTATTGGCATTATTTATTAAATAGAAACTTAAAACGTAAATGTATGAAACAAAGTTATCAATTTGATGTAACTATTATAGTCAATGAATTACATTTTGTAACAAAATATACGTTTTATAAGATAATATTTAATGAGTAATAATCGCGCATTTAATTACTATTAACTTACGAGGGTATAAAAATAAAATTTAATAACTTAAGTTCTCTAATATTTATAACTAGGTATTTCTAATGCATTTAATAAAGATGTTTGATGTGAAGATTTGATGGTTAAATGGTGCGAGTTGTTTATTATTCCCCCAGATTTCACTTTTCTGCAGACGTAAAAAAGCCCGAATCGTTAGATTCGGGCTTTCTACAATTTGAAGCCTGGTAATGTCCTACTTTCACATAGCAAATGCTACACTATCATCGGCGCTGTTTCGTTTCACTACTG
>NZ_JADYXF010000030.1:0-64960 GCF_015864385.1 Pseudoalteromonas sp. SWXJZ94C | reverse complement strand
TATTTTGTTTAACTCAGTATTATGTTTATTCATGCTCTGCTTTTGGGATAGATAGTGGTTTGGCGATTACTATCAGATCAAATTCAGAGCATGTTTTCAAGTTTTATTCCTTAAGATCCAACCTATGAAAGCGTATTAGGTAAAAAAATACGCTAATTTAAATTAGCGTATTAATTACGAATTAGTTAAAGCAATTAATTGCTCTTTAAACTCTTGGGCAGCAGGACCTAGTCTATCTATATCGTTACACATTAAATATAAATTAAGAGTGCGAGTTGTGCCTTGCTCTAAATTTAGCGTTTTTAATGTTTGATCTTCTATTAGGTGCGATATTTGTGTATAGGGGAGCCATGCATAACCTAAGTTTTGGCTTACCATATCAATAGAGTTACGTAAGTGGCTAACTGTCCAGCGCATATCGGCACCAAGCCATCCTTCATTGTGGCTGGTGTAAGTTGCGGAATCTCTTACTACTATTTGCCTGTGAAGTTTTAAATCATGAAAATTTAATTGTTCCACTCGTTGGTGCAATGGATGATCTTTATGGGCTACGGCAACAAACTCAATATCACAAAGTTTGGTGCAACTAATGCCATAAACAGGGATTGATGAGATAGCTAAGTCAACTACAGCATTGTTTAGTAACTCGTTTGCACCGGTTAGCACACTTTCGATTAAATCAATTTTTAGCAGCGGATAAAGCTCACTCGTTTTAGCAAGTGCTTGGTATAAAATAGAATGTGGAAATACTTCATCAACCGCAATTTTTAATGTGCTTTCAATACCTTCACTTAAGGTACTTGCTACAGACTCTATTTTACTTGCTTCTTCAATTAAAAACTCTGCACGGCGTAAAATGAGCTTACCATTATCGGTTAAAAATGCTTTACGACCTTTTACTTCAAGCAACTTTACTTGCAAGGCGCCTTCGAGCTTTTGCACAGCATGATGCACGGTTGATTGGCTTTTATGTACTGCAGCGCTTGCACCTGCAAACCCACCGTGGTCTACAACCGCTTTAAACATTCGCCATTGCTCTAATGTTGCTTTTGCCATTTCGAAATCCTGTCACTACTTTCTATCTGATTGCATTACTTGACCGCATAGATGGACTATTTATTGCGTAACAGTGTTTTTTTTGTCTAATTATTTAGAACGAATAACTTTTTTATCAGTTAAAAGTGTCATAAAGTCACTTTTATTTAGAGGCTTAGAAAATAAGTAACCTTGACCATAGTCGCATCCTGCATCGAGTAATAATTGCATTTGTAATTTGGTTTCAATACCTTCAGCAATTACTTTTAAACCTAGTTGATGCGCCATTACTATAATTGCTTCACAAAGCGCGAGTTCTTGACTACCAACTTGAATATTATCAACAAAGCGCTTGTCTATTTTTAAGTAGTCGGTATCCATTTCTTGTAAGTAAGCAAGCGATGAGTACCCTGTACCAAAGTCATCAAGAGCAAGTTGCATTCCTGATTTTACTATTTCTTTTAGGCGTCTTTGCGTTAACGCTTCAGGGTTAACCATTAAACCTTCGGTTATTTCAGCCACAATTGAAGAGGCGGGTAGTTTTGCTGCATTTAGCATCGCGTACCAGTCATCTATACCGCTATCGGGGGTTGATAGTTGTACGGGAGATACGTTTACACTTATTTGAAAAGTATCATCTGTGAGTTTTTTTATGTCATTTAATGTTTGTAAGGCTTGAGCAAACACAAATTGACCAATTGCATTTATTTGTCTGGTTTCCTCAGCAAGTGGAATAAAAGCAATAGGGCTGATTAAGCCTTTTTTTGGGTGTTGCCAACGAATCAATCCCTCTGCTTTGTGAATTTGTAGGTTATTTAAAGCAACAATGGGTTGGTAAAATAACTCAAACTGCTCTTGCTCAATTGCACTTCTTAAATCTTTTAATAGCAACATACGGGCTTGTGCATGTTCGCGCATATCAGCAGAGAAAAATTCAAAACCGTTACGCCCGTTGCTTTTTGCTTTATACATTGCCTGATCGGCGGCTTTTAAAAGTTGCTCGGTATTTTCACCATCGTTAGGCGCACATGCAATACCTATACTTGCACTAATAAAAAACTCTTCTTTTTCAATATGTAAAGCTGAAGACAAGCTAAGTAAAATGTTACTGGCTATTTGATTTATATGGCGTGTACTTTTAATGTGGTTAAACACAATAACAAATTCATCGCCACCAATACGCGCTACAAATTCAGCATTTTTTGCCGACTGCACAATACGCTGTGATACTAACTTTAGTAAGTTGTCACCGTAATGATGACCTAAAGTGTCATTAATATCTTTAAAGTGATCAATATCTAAAAGCATAATAACGAGTTGGTTATTACTGCTATCTACATTTAAAAGTTGTTTGTTTAATCGCTCTTTTAATTCTAATCGGTTAGGTAGATCGGTTAAATGATCAAAATGTGCCTGTCGCCAAATAGTTTCGTTAGCTTGTTTTTTTTCTGTTAGATCTGTGAATATAGCGATACGACGAATTGCTATATTGTTTTGATCGTAAATCGTATCGATAGTGAGTAATTCTGTATACAGCTTACCGCTTTTTTTACGGTTGATAACTTCGCCTTGCCAGCGACCAGTCTGTTTTAGTTCAGACCACATTTTATTATAAAAACTCTTATCGTGTTTTCCCGATGAAAGAATAGTAGACGATTGACCAACAACTTCTTCTCTATTATATAAAGTAGCTTTGCAAAAAGCAGGGTTAACATCGTAAATAATGCCATTAGCATCGGTTATTGCCATACCTTCACTGCTGTTGTTATAAACTAATGAGGCAAGATGGAGCGCCTCTTCATTTGCTTTTCGCTGTGTTATATCGCGAAGTACAACCACGTACTCATTATTGTTTTGCATTGCACTAATACGTGCTTCAAAACTGCGCTTTGGATCTGATTTTTCGAGCGTAAATTCTAAGTTATTCGACACATCTAGTTTAGGCAACTGCGCCAATAAAAGGTAAACATTAGCTTGTGAGAGTATTGATGTTAAGTGAGGAACTTCAATACTGTTTGGATTTACTTGAGGCTTGAATTGACCCGTAATATTAAGAATATCACCCTGACTATTAATCTTAACGTAACTATCTGGTAGCGTATTAAGTAAGCTCGTTAGTTCATCGTGCTTATTTTTTAAGTTAGCCTCTGCGGTGAGTCGAGTTTGCGCCATTGATTTAAAACGTTGATAAAGTGTGTTTAGTTCTGGGCTATTAGGCTGAACTTGCTGCTCGGGCATTGCGCCTTTAGCTAACACATCGGTTGCATTCGTTAGGTTGTTAATGGGGTCAATAATACTGGTTTTAAGTAATTTACGTGCGATTAGGGTCATTGCCAACAATGACAAAATAAATATACCGAGTGCTATAAAAAAATTATTATTTATCTGATTTAAAGCATTAGTTATAGGGAGTGCAATATGTATGTTTAAACTATTATTACTCGGATCGCTATAAATTACAGAGTGATGAAATATACGAGTTTCACCCCCATTAGAATTTATTATTGTTGATGTTGTATTATCTACAGAGAAATCGGTTGCCAGTAAAGTTTGGGTAATATTTTCTCCCACTGCAGCAGAGTCTGGCGGATAGCGGGCTAAAATTTTACCGTTTGCATCAGCAATTGCTGCAATAGAGCCTACTGGTAGTTCAATATCATTAAAAGCATTGTTCCACCAATCAAGTGCTACCACTATAACAATAACACCTTGGGTTATATTATTTTTATTAGTGATGGGCAGGGCAAAGTTAAGCGTATTTTTTTCTAGGCTTCTATCGTGTTGAAAGTAACCTACAGATAACTGGTTACTCTTTAAAGCATTTTGAAAGTATGGACGATCTGCAACATTTATCGCTTTAGCTAATCCATTTGTTGTGCAAATAACAACCCCATGTTGATTAACAATACCAATATTTGCAACGTGCGGATAAATAGCTCTAAATTGATTAAAGTAGTTTGGGCAGGTTGTTGCTAAGTTATTTTTATTACTTTCCTCTTTAGCTAAATAACTAGCTAAACGATCAATATCATCAATTAAGTTTTTTTGCTGAGAAATGAAGTGCTTTGCAATACTTGTTACCTTGTCTTCACTTTGCTCTATTGAATGAGCGCGTTCAAACAGCAATGTAAAAACAATCAAAGCGGTGCCCGGAATGCTAAGTAATATTAACAAGCGATAAAGCTGATGTTTGAGAGAATAAGTAAAAATAACTATTCCTTAGTTTTGTATTTTGCAATAAGAATTGTAACCAAATTAGCTCCAAATAACCATAGTAATTATAAGGTTGAAAATATAACCAATAAAGCATTATAGTCTATTTTTTAGAGTGTTAAGCTCGATTTAAAGACATAGTTGTTTTGTTTAATGGATGATTTAATAACTCCATCAACTTATTCTTTAAAGTGAGTTAAAAATGAAAATATTAAAAGTACTTACAGCCTATGCAACTCAAGATGGCGATGGGGTAAATATTAGTCGAATACCAGGGTTTGATGGAAAGTATTTAGATCCGTTTTTAATGATTGATGAACTTAAATCAGATAATAAAAAAGATTACATAGGAGGCTTTCCTGAGCATCCCCACCGAGGAATTGAAACATTTACTTATATTCTAAAAGGAGGCTTTGAACATCGAGATCAAATGGGTAACAAGAAAGCGATTAGATCAGGCGATGTACAATGGATGAGTACAGGTAGGGGAGTAATGCACAGTGAAATGCCACTTGCAGACACTTCAAATGGTCTGCATGGATTTCAAATTTGGATCAATATGCCAAGTTTGGATAAAATGCGTGATCCACGTTATCAAGACACTACACAAAATCCAGCCCCGAGTTTTACAAACACACAAGGCGTGACGTTCAAAGCACTTGCAGGATCGTGGCAGTTCGAAAATGAGATACTTACAAGTAGTTTGCAAAGTTTAGCTGCTAACGCTGCACTTGCAGATATCACATTACCTGCAGAAAAAAGCATGTATTTAGCACCTCTGAGCCAGCAAAAAGTAATGATCTATATTCACAGTGGCTCGTTGATCACAGCCGATAATCAAACAATACCAGCAGGTAAGTTACTTATTTTAGAACCTGGCAGCGATATTAATATTAGCTCTTTACAAGGTGCCGGTATTTTGGTTTTAGCAGGTGACCCACTTAATCAACCTATTGCTCATATGGGTCCATTTGTAATGACTACTCAAGCTGAAATACAGCAAGCAGTACGCGATTATAAAAATGGTGATTTTGGTAATATTTAACAATATTTTTAGGAGAATTTTATGGGATTATTAGTTAACGGCAAGTGGCAAGATAAGTGGTACGACACAGATTCAAGTAATGGTAAATTTGAACGTGAAGCTGCTCAGTTACGCAATTGGATAACGGCGGATGGCAGAGCCGGCGTTACTGGTGATGCTGGGTTTAAAGCCCAAGCTAACAGATACCACTTATACGTATCGCTGGCATGTCCTTGGGCGCACAGAACGCTTATATTTAGAACATTAAAAGGATTAGAAGAGTTGATTACCGTGTCGGTTGTTAGCCCTGATATGCTTGATAGTGGTTGGGCGTTTGATACTCAAAACAGTACTGGCGATACTTTATTTAACAGTAATTACTTACACCAGGTTTATACAAAAAATAATGCTAAGTATTCAGGGCGAGTGACAGTTCCTGTATTGTGGGATAAAAAGCTTAATAAAATTGTGAGCAATGAGTCTGCTGACATTATACGTATGTTTAACAGTGCGTTTAATGAATTAACAGGTAACAAAGATGATTATTATCCTGATGTATTAAAACTAAAAATTGATGAGTTAAACGCGCTGATTTATCCAAATATCAATAATGGAGTTTATCGTACGGGCTTCGCAACAACTCAGAATGCTTATGAAGAGGCATTTAACGATGTATTTAAAGCACTCGATAAAATAGAAAACATACTGAGTAAGCAGCGTTATTTAGCTGCAAATGAACTCACAGAGGCAGATTGGCGACTATTCACTACTCTAATTCGGTTTGATAGCGTGTACGTTGGTCATTTTAAATGTAATTTGCGCACGATTGAAAGCTACCCTGCACTAAGCGGATACCTTAGAGAGTTATATCAGGTTAAAGGGATAGCGGAAACGGTTGATTTTTATCATATTAAACGTCATTACTACTTTAGCCACACAATGATCAACCCAACACAGGTAGTGCCGAATGGTCCTGAGATAAATTATTTATCTGATCACGGTAGAAATATTTACTTTTAAGCGAGTAGCCTAACAAGCCAGCCATATTTTTTGACTAGCCCCGTTTCGTTTTTACCCGCTTGAACTGCTACACCAGCTAAAAATGCACTGGTTAATCCTACTTTAGTTGCAGCGAAACGCTTTAGCCTATATTGAAATGCAGCATGATGCTGTCGTTTCAATTCGCTGCGCACATCCATTTGCTTACTTAAAAGTTGAACATTCTCATTAGGTGCTTTAATTAAATGATTTACTAACACAATAGGCCCGTTTATCTTTTGAGGTTAAATTTACAGTAGCATGTTTGGTTATTAAGCAAAGCAGAGCCTATGTAGTGTGGTTGCTCCCCATAAATAGGTAGTAACGCAGCATAAAGGCAAGACATGCGCTGCCCTTTGGGCAATTTACTCTTTGTTACTTACTCGGTTTTCACTTGTTCTTACATGGATGAAAGCCAGTAGGGTAACGCAAGAGGAGTTACCGAGCCCACTAGGTTACAACCTCGCGCCGCAATTAAACTGCCTCTAGAGAGAACAAATTTTAATCATGGAAGGTCAACAGATCCAAGTCTTCTTACAAATTAAATAGCTGCTTTAAGCTTTTTAGCGTTTTACTAAAACCAATCTTGTTACTTAAATAAACAGTGTTTTTCCAAAGCCATGCTAAGCAAGCGACTTGCAATAAAGTGGCTGTTGCGATACCAAGCCATACCGATCCAAATAAATCGTATATACCATATCCAACAGCACCTAAAACTCCCGCCCACAACAAAACTAAACCACTGGCAAAACAGCCCAAAAATATGGTGATCAATGCAAGCGATCTAAGCGATAACCTCCATTCAGCTTTAGCAAGCTGGTGGGTGATCTTTCCTTGAGTTTGGTAATCATCCTTGAGTTGCTTTGAGTATTCTAAAAGCTTTGCAATGTGATCTTGCCAATCGTCCTTTTGGCTTTCATGATCAGTGGTTTGGTTTTGCGCGTTACCATCCTTGGTTGCGTTTGTTTGCGAGTTATCCATCACAAGTTACTTACGGCGAAATAACGATGTAATAAGCATGCCCGCAGCAAAGGCGATACCTGCAGTTGCTAATGGATTTTCAGAGGCAAAGGCGCGTGTTTTTGCTGTACATTCACTTAGCTTTTCACGAGCAATAAGTTGCTTTTCGCTTAATGCTTCAGCTGAACTAGACGCCCCTTTTCTCATACTACTTTCTGCTGTTGCAGCTTTTCCAGATAGAGCATCCACTGCATCGTGTGCAGCTGATGTGGCTTTATCGGTCAAAGGTGCTTCACTATTTGTTTGCTTAATCTCAGACTTCGCATCTGTAGGTACAGTCGATTTAGTATTTGTTGCAGTAGCCATAATCAATCCTTAATAAATTAAAATATTTAAATAGTGATTTTAGATATGCAATGACTGATCCAAATATGTTTTTAATTTTAGTTTATTGATTATATTAGTTTTTATTTTTACTTCTCGTTTTTTATATTTTGTAATTAAAAATAAATCGTAACTATTACTACCTATCTGGGTAAATTTTACAAAATAGTGAAAAAGGGTTAAAAATTTATAAATATTCACTGTTTATTCAGTAAGCAGAGCTTGTAAACAAGAAGTTATCAAAAGCGAGAAAAGTTTTTTCTGCGTTGTTATTCCACTTTTTCCCACGTAATTCAATCGCTTTGCTTAAACCCTTATTTTTTCTAGCTTTGGGACTTGTTAAAGCTGGTCAGCTTACTTGACAAAAAGGCTTGTCAAGCCATAAACTGGAGCACTGTGGTGAAAAGTGGTTTTTAGTGGATCAAATTGGATCAAATGTTGATTAAAATAATTTTAAAATAGGCTTTTTATGTTTCGTGGCGCAAGTTCGCTGAGTTTGGATGATAAAGGACGCTTTGCGGTACCCACTAAGTACCGAGAATCCTTGTTATCTGAAGATCAGGGAACAGTGATCTGTACCGTTGCATTAAATGAGCCCTGTTTATGGTTATATCCACTAGCTGAGTGGCAAGAAATAGAGAATCGCTTAGCTAAAATTTCTAATATGGATCCACGAGCCCGTCGAATGCAGCGTATGTTGCTCGGGAATGCTACTGAATATCAACTTGATAAAAATGGTCGAATTTTGTTAGCGCCTTCGTTGCGCGCACATGCAGAGCTTGGCAAAAAAATCATGCTGGTTGGTTTGATGAATAAATTTGAAATATGGGACGAGGCGCGTTGGAACGAACAGATGCGTCAAGATACTGAGTTAGAAAGACTTGGTGATTTTGAGCCAAACCCAATTTTAGATAACTTTACACTTTAACTAACAGCACAATAAAAAGGCAAAGAATAGCTAATGACAGCGCAATTTGAACACGTATCCGTTTTGATGGACGAGACCATAGATGCCCTTGCAATTAAGCCAGACGGCATATACATGGATGGCACTTTTGGACGTGGTGGTCATTCAGGCCAAATTTTAGCGCGCCTTGGTGACGAAGGACGCTTGCAAGCAATAGATCAGGATCCACAAGCTATTCAATCAGCTGAAAAGTTTGCTGATGACCCGCGTTTTGCAATTGCACACTCTCGCTTTTCAAAACTTTACGAAGTAGCAGAGCAAAACGATCTCATTGGCAAAGTAGATGGTATTTTATTAGACATTGGTGTGTCGTCGCCACAACTTGATGATGCCGAACGTGGTTTTAGCTTTATGAAAGATGGCCCACTTGATATGCGCATGGATCCTACTTCGGGTCGCAGTGCAGCACAATGGTTAGCCGAAGCTGAACTAGATGATATAACCCATGTTATTAAAAAGCTGGGCGAAGAAAAGTTTGGCAAACGTATTGCGCATAAAGTACTCGAAATACGTGAACACACACCAATCACAACTACAAAGCAGCTTGCTGATTTAGTTGACGAAGCGGTACCAGTAAAAGATAAATTTAAACATCCAGCTACACGTACCTTTCAGGCTATTCGTATTTACATAAACAGCGAGCTCGAAGAGATTCAAACTGCATTGCAGTCCGCAGTTAAAGTACTAAAGCCAGGTGGGCGTTTAGTGGTTATTTCGTTCCACTCATTAGAAGACCGTATCGTAAAACAATTTATTAGAAAACAGAGTCGGGGAGAGATTTTACCTAGAGGTTTACCTTTAACTGATGCACAAATAAATAAAAATTTGACGTTAAAAGCAGTGGGTAAAGCAATTAAACCAAGTGCTGCAGAAGTTCAGCGTAATCCACGTTCTCGTAGTTCAGTACTTAGGATTGCACAGAGGCTTGGATGAGTAATAAAGCGAATCATCGTCAACCACCCAATTTATTCTTTGAAATAATTAAAGGCCTGGGAGCTAACAAGCTTACCTCGGTTTTGTTGGTTGTGATATTCGCTTCAAGTTTAACGGTTGTACAAACAACTCATCTTGCTCGTGGGCAGCTAATTGAGCAAGACACGTTATTAGAAGAGCGTGATGAGCTTGATTTAGAGTGGCGTTATTTATTAGTTGAAGAAGAATTTTATTCGCAGCATGCGCGCATTGAAGAAGTGGCTATATCGCAGCTAAAAATGAAACGGCCAACAAGCCAAGATGAACAGGTAATAGTATTACAATGAGAACTCGAGGCAAAAAACCAGCAAATAATTTAATCACATGGCGCTTTATGTTGGTGTGTGGCGTTGTGTTTATGGTGTTTGTAACACTGGTATCTCGAGCTGCTTACTTACAAGTAATTGAACCAGATAAGGCGCGTTCGGAGAGTGACAAGCGAACTGTACGTGTCGAAAAACTTCATGTGCAACGCGGAATGATTTTTGACCGCAACGGTAAAGAACTTGCTGTTAGTGTACCTGTAGTAAGTGTGTATGCTGATCCTAAAGCATTGCGTAAGTCACTTGTTTCTAAAGTGGTTAAACAAGCGCGCAAAGATGGCGAAGATCAAGTGTCTTTAGCTGAAAACGCAGTTGAGCTTGATAAACGCACTGCGCTTTATTATAAAAATGATCTACGTTGGCGTGAACTTGCCGATGTTTTACGCACTGATCCTAAAAAAATAAATACTCGACTTTTAGACGATCCTACTCGTCGTTTTGTGTATTTAAAACGCCAAGTTACACCTGCCGTTGCAAATTACATTGCTGATTTGCGCTTACCGGGTATTCACTTATTAGATGAATCTAAACGTTATTACCCTGCGGGTGAAGTTACTGCCCATGTTATTGGCTTTACCAATATTGATGGCAAGGGAATCGAAGGCATTGAAAAGCTTTATGAAAATGCATTAACGGGCGAAGAAGGCCGTCGTACTATTCGTAAAGATGCACAAGGGCGTGAGGTAGAAGTACTCGATGAGCGCGAACGTGTAGAGCCCGAAAGTATTCAGCTTAGTATTGATCAACGTATTCAGGGTATTGCTTACAAAGCAGTAAAATCTGCTGTACTTACTTATAAAGCGACATCGGGATCGGCCATGGTGGTTGATGTTAAAACTGGTGAAGTACTTGCAATGGTTAATAGCCCATCATTTAACCCTAATAATTTAAATGATGCTGCTCCTCACAAGCGCCGTAATCGCGCAATTACCGATTTGTTTGAACCAGGCTCAACTGTTAAGCCACTAGCCATTTTAGCTGGGCTAGACTACGGCGCAATTAAAGCAGATGACACAATTGATACCTACCCAGGTTGGATGCGTTTAGGCGGAAGCCTAGTACGAGATACTCGTAACCATGGCGAACTAACCTTACGTGAAATATTAAAGTATTCCTCAAACATGGGTGTTGCGAAAGTGACGCAACTTGTACCTAAAGACTACTTAGTCGGTTTATACCAAAAAGTAGGATTTGGAAGTGACACAGGTACGGGCATGGTGGGCGAAAGTAGTGGATTATTTTATCCAAACCGTCGTTGGTCTGACTTTGAAATTGCGACCTTATCGTTCGGGTATGCTATTTCGGTAAGTACTGCTCAAATGGCACGTTTTTATACCATGTTAGGTGCAGGTGGGGTTAATCGCCCTTTGACTATTTTAAAACAAGATAGTGTGCCTGAAGGCGAACGCATTTTTAAGCAAAAAGACGTAGAAGCCGTAGTAAGCATGATGGAAAGTGTGTTTGAAAAAGACGGTACTGCACGAAATATAAAAGTTGATGGTTACCGTGCAGCTGGCAAAACAGGTACTTCTAAAAAAGCTGTTGCTGGTGGTTATGGTGATGAATACGTAGGTTATTTTGCGGGTGTAGCACCGGCGAGTAATCCTCGTTTAGCAGTGGTAGTTATGATTAATGAGCCAGGCGGTGATGTGTACTATGGAGGTGCCACTGCGGGACCTGCATTTGCAGAAATCATCTCTAACGCATTAAGAATATTAAACGTAGCGCCAGACAAGGAAGAGGTTGCGTACGTAAAAGGTAAAGATAACGATGCGTGATTTAAAGGATATTTTAAAATACATCGAAATAGATGCACCCTCGCAACAGGTTAAGCATTTGCGTCTAGATAGTCGTGAAGTAACTCCTGGCGATGTATTTGTTGCAATTAAAGGTCATGAATTAGATGGCGGTCACTTTATTGCCAAAGCAATTGAAAATGGCGCAATAGCTATCATAGCTGATAGATTATGTGAGTTTGAAACAAATTTTGAACCGCTGTTTCTAGTAACAGAGCTTGATAAAAAACTGCCAGAATTGGCTAGTCGTTTTTACAATCAACCAAGTCGGAATCTTGATTTAATTGGTGTAACTGGAACTAATGGTAAATCGACGACCACTGCAATGATTGCCCATTTGGCGCAATTTTGTAGTACTGAATCAGCTATTATTGGCACACTAGGTTATGGGCATCCCGATAGCCTAATTCCGCTTATTAATACCACACCTTCTACGGTCGACTTACAACACATTTTAAATGACTTAAGCTCGCAAAATAAAAAACTAGTGGCGATGGAAGTATCATCCCATGGTTTAGTGCAGCACCGTGTTGCAAAGTGTGAGTTTAAAGCCGCTGTATTTACAAACCTTTCTCGCGATCACTTAGATTACCACGGTGATATGGCAAGTTATGGTGACGCTAAACTAATGCTGTTTCGTGATTTTGAGCCAGAGGTTGTAGTACTCAATCAAGACGATTCTCAAGCTGAGCAATGGCTTGAAAAATATGATTTTGAGAACCTTATTTGTTACGGGCGTAAAAGCCTGCCTCCTAAAAATGCGAAATTTGTATATTTTTCTGACGTTAAATATTCAAGTGAAGGTATTTCGGCGCAATTAACTACAAGCTGGGGTGATGTTGCAATCAAATCTCCATTGTTTGGGGAATTTAACTTATACAACCTGACTGCGGCTATTGCCACATTATTAGGTTTAGGTTATTCGCTTGAGCAGTTAATTGCTGGTTGCGCGCAATTACAACCAGTTGCTGGGCGAATGCAATCATTTAGCCAAGCAAATATGCCAACGTGTGTTGTTGATTACGCACACACTCCAGATGCACTTGCACTTGCATTACAAGCATTGCAGCAACATGTGCCAGGTGGAGTTAGTTGTGTGTTTGGTTGTGGTGGCGACAGAGATAAAGGTAAACGGGCATTAATGGCACAAGCCGCAGAGCAAAATGCGAATAAAATAATTATCACAAGTGATAACCCTCGCTCAGAAAACCCGAATGATATTATTGCTGATGTAGCTGGCGGTTTAACACATCCTGAAAAAGCGCATTTAGAAGCAGATAGAGCCACAGCAATTAGCTACGCCATTGAAAATGCAACGGCAGATGATGTGATTTTGATTGCAGGTAAAGGTCACGAAGATTATCAAATAATAGGCGATAAGCGCATCGATTTTTGTGATCGCCGTTATATACAAGAACAACTAAAAAAAGCAGTAAGAGGGACTCAAGCATGATCCCAATGGATTTTGATTGGTTAGCCAATGTGCTAGCAACCGATTATCAAGGTGATAATCAACAAGTGCTAAATATAAATACTGATACTCGCACAGTATGCGAAGGCGAAGTGTTTTTAGCGCTTAAAGGACCAAATTTTGATGGTCACAAATTTATAGCAGAGGCTAAACAAAAGGGCGCTATTGGCGTTATTGTTCAGCATAAAGTAGATGTAGATATTCCACAATTTATAGTTAGCGATACGCGTATTGCACTAGGTGTAATTGGCACAGCAGTTATGGCGCAAGTTGCGCCTAAAACAATTGCCATTACAGGAAGTGTAGGCAAAACCACGGTAAAAGAAATGTGTGCGGCAATTTTATCGGTGCACGGTGATGTACTTGCTACTAAAGGCAATTTTAATAACGATATTGGCGTGCCACTAACATTGTTACGCTTAGAGCCACAACATCGCTTTGCTGTTATTGAGCTTGGCGCAAACCACTTAGGCGAAATAGCATATACCACAGCAATGACAAAGCCAGATGTAGCGGTAGTATGTAATGTAGCTGCAGCCCACTTAGAGGGTTTTGGTAGTTTGATGGGGGTCGCGAAAGCAAAAGGTGAGATTTTTGATGGTCTTAAAGGCGATGGTGTCGCCATTGTTAATTGTGACAGTGAATTTAGTCAATATTGGTTAGATAAACTTAAAGGGCGTGATGTTAAGCGCTTTTCAACAACCGAAAAACTCGATATTTGGGCAGAAGATATAACACTTGATGCCAACGCTCGCGCAAGCTTTACGCTTTGTACTAAAGATAAGCAGGTCCCTGTTACTTTAGCATTGCCTGGTAAACATAATATTGGTAACGCGCTTATTGCAGCCGCATTAACTAGCGAGTTTGATGTAACTCTTGAAGACATAGCCAATGCACTTGCCACTATGGGAGATGTAAAAGGTCGTGTAAATTTAATTGAAGTATCTGATTTACTTACCGTAGTTGATGATACATACAATGCCAATGTTAAGTCGGTAAAGGCAGCTATTGATTTGTTAAGCGATATGCAGGGTCATCGTATTTTAGCACTCGGAGACATGGGAGAGCTCGGTGAAGATGCACGTAAATATCATCAAGAAGTAGGTGAATATGCACTGCAAAAAGGTATTGATGAGCTATTTACGTTAGGTGTATTGAGTAAATATGCTAGTGATGTATTTGAAATACCTAATCGCCATTTCTCGAGTCGAGAGCAAATGCAACAAAGAATACAAACGAGTATTAATGAAGTGAATAAAAAAACAACGATAGTAGTGAAAGGATCGCGTAGTTCTCGCATGGAATTATTAGTAACAGATTTAGTTAATGGCCAGCAACAAGCCATCAATGGAGTATCATAATGTTAGTTTGGCTGGCTGAGTATTTAACACAATATTTTAGTGGTTTTCATGTTTTTTCGTATTTAACGCTCCGTGCTATTTTAGGTATTTTAACTGCGTTGGTTATGTCTCTTTATTTAGGTCCTAAATTAATCCGTGGCTTGCAGCGTATGCAAATAGGTCAAACAGTTCGTGATGACGGTCCACAATCGCATCTATCTAAGTCAGGTACACCGACTATGGGTGGCTTACTTATTTTAGCGGCTATTTTTACCAGTACATTACTGTGGGCTGATTTATCGAATAAGTATGTATGGGCAACACTGTTTGTAATTGGCTCGTTAGGTATTGTTGGTTTTGTTGATGACTACCGTAAAGTTATTCGTAAAGACCCTAAAGGTTTAATTGCTAAGTGGAAGTACTTTTGGCAATCGGTAATTGCGCTAGTTGTGGCTACTGCATTGTACTTTACCAGCGCACAAGCTTCTGAAACATCGTTAGTTGTACCATTTTTTAAAGATGTATTACCGCAATTAGGTTTGTTTTACATAGTACTTACGTATTTTGCGATAGTAGGTACTTCTAATGCTGTAAATTTAACAGATGGACTAGATGGACTTGCAATTGTACCCACTATTTTAGTGGCTTCTGCACTGGCTATTATTGCGTATTTAACGGGTAATATTAACTTTTCAGCTTACTTACATATTCCGCATTTACCACTAGCGAGTGAGCTTGTAGTTGTGTGTACTGCTATTGTTGGTGCCGGGCTTGGCTTTTTATGGTTTAACACTTACCCAGCCCAAGTGTTTATGGGCGATGTAGGCTCATTAGCCCTTGGTGGTGCATTAGGTATTATTGCTGTGTTAGTTCGCCAAGAATTACTGCTTATTATTATGGGCGGTGTGTTTGTTATGGAAGCATTGTCGGTAATTTTACAAGTTGGTTCGTATAAACTGCGAGGGCAACGAATTTTTAGAATGGCACCAATCCATCATCATTACGAATTAAAAGGTTGGCCAGAGCCGCGTGTTATTGTGCGTTTTTGGATTATTTCTATTGTGCTAGTACTTGCTGGCCTAGCGACATTAAAGATTCGATAAATGCAGTATTTAAACGAGATAAAAAGCAAACAAATAACAGTGCTCGGACTCGGTGTAACCGGTCTGGGCATTGTGCGTTTTTTATTATCTCAAGGCTTTACACCCAAAGTAGTTGATAGCCGAGCAAACCCACCAGGGATTGATTGGCTAAAAGAGCATGCACCAATGCTAAATACGCACTTTGGTAATTTAGATGACGCAGCACTTAGCTCAAGCGATATAATTATTGTAAGTCCGGGGCTTAGCTTAAAAATACCGGCTATTGCGCACGCAATTAATAGCGGTGTTGAAGTTATTGGTGATGTTGAATTATTTGCACGTATAAACACCAAACCTGTAGTTGCAGTAACGGGCTCTAATGGTAAATCAACCGTAGTTACACTTGCTTATGAAGTACTAAAAGAAGCTGGTTACAAAGTTGCATTAGGTGGAAATATTGGCACTGCGGTACTTGATTTACTTAGTGATGATTTTGATGTGTATGTACTTGAGTTATCAAGTTTTCAGCTAGATACCACTACAAGCTTAAAGCCAATTAGTGCGACTGTACTTAATGTGTCGGAGGATCACCTTGATCGATACGATAGTTACCAGGCTTATATTGACTCAAAACTAAGTATTTATAACTCTGCAGAGCGTGTTGTTGTAAATACCGACGATATACAAACATACCCAATTAATAGCGGTGTAGCACCTCAAGTTAGCTTTGGGGCTCAACATGGTGATTACCATTTAGCGCCACACAATGGTGAAACTCATTTTATTGTTAAAGGCGAAGCTTTTTTACCTGTGAGTACACTTGCGGTAGTGGGTAAGCACAACTATTTAAATGCGCTTGCAGTAATGGCACTTTTAAGCTCGTTTGAAGTAAATAAAGAGCAATATAAAAACGCGTTAAGTCAATTTAACGGCTTGGCTCATCGTTGTCAGTTTGTAGCTGAGCAAAATGGCGTTAAGTATTTTAACGATTCAAAAGCGACTAATGTTGGGGCAACTATTGCAGCAATAGATAGTTTAGCAAGTGACGGTGAGAATCTTATTGTTATTGCGGGTGGAGATTCTAAAGGTGCTGATTTAAATGCCCTTAAGCCTTACATAAAACAACATGTTAAAGCGCTAATTTGTTTTGGTAAAGATGCAAATGAGCTAGCTGCAATTACTAATAAAAGCTACTTAACTAATAATATGGAAGAAGCCGTTACTTTGGCTAAAGTACTTAGCCGTAATGGTAATATTGTTTTATTGGCACCGGCTTGCGCGAGTATTGATATGTACAACAATTATATGCAGCGTGGTGAGCATTTTGTTGAGTGTGTTATGGCGGAGCAATTATGATTGCTTTTGCCGATATTAAAGATGCATTAACACCTAAGCCTTCTGGGCAGCTATACGATGTACCGCTGTTGTACTGCGTAATAATGCTAATTGGTGTTGGTTTTATAATGGTAACCAGTGCATCAATGCCGACAGCTGAGCGATTGTTTAATGACCCTTACCACATAACAATTCGTCATAGCATGTTTTTAGCGATGGCTTTTGTACTTTTTTGGATCACTGTTTGTGTACCAATGGATTGGTGGAAACGGTCAAATCCTTATTTACTAATATTAGGAATGGTGCTGTTAATAGCAGTATTAATTATTGGTAGAGAGGTTAATGGTGCAAAACGATGGATCCCCATTGGACCGGTTGGATTTCAGGTGGCTGAAGCCGCTAAGTTATACTTTTTTAGTTATATAGCGGGCTACTTAGTTAGAAAGCGCGAAGAAGTACAAGAAAATATTAAAGGGTTTGCAAAGCCAATTGCTGTTTTTGCTGTGTACGCACTGCTTATTTTATTACAGCCAGACTTAGGCACCGTGGTTGTTATGTTTGTAACAACTGTTGGTTTATTGTTTTTGGCAGGCGCTAAGCTATGGCAGTTTTTTGTACTTATCCTAACCGGCATTGGTTTGGTTGTATTACTTATAATTGTTGAACCGTATCGAATGGCGCGTGTTGTTGGCTTTTTAGATCCCTGGGATGATCCCTTTGGCAAAGGCTATCAATTAGTACAATCGTTAATGGCGTACAGCCAAGGCGGTTGGTTTGGTCAAGGCTTAGGTAACAGTGTGCAAAAGCTCCAATATTTACCAGAGGCGCATAATGACTTTATTTTTGCTGTAATAGGCGAAGAACTTGGCTTAATCGGCGTAGTAAGTATTTTAGTTGTACTAGGCACTTTAGTGTTTAGAGCATTATTAATTGGGCAGCAAGCACTTAAATGTGGCAAAGAATACGAAGGTTACTTTGCGTTTGCCATTGGTATTTGGTTTGCGTTTCAAACCATGGTTAATGTAGGCGCAAGTGCAGGTATATTACCAACAAAAGGGTTAACGCTGCCGTTTATTTCTTATGGTGGATCAAGTCTATTAATAATGACAATAGCCACCGGTATTTTATTGCGCGTAGATTTTGAAACCAAAATGGCAACCAAACAAGCCACCTCACGCGGAGGTAAACGATGAGTAAAAAATTAGTAGTAGTGGCTGGTGGTACCGGCGGACATATTTTCCCAGGTATTGCAGTGGCTGATTATTTAAAGCAGCAAGGCTGGCAAGTTAGCTGGATTGGCACGCCCGATAGAATGGAAGCGACAGTTGTTCCTAAGCATAATATTGATATTGATTTTATTAATGTTAAAGGCGTTCGTGGCAACGGTTTAAAGCGCCTTATTAAAGCCCCATTCATGGTACTTAATGCAATATTGCAAGCGCGTAAGGTATTGAAAGAACAGCAACCAGATGTAGTACTTGCAATGGGCGGTTATGTTACTGGTCCAACAGGTATTGCTGCTAAAAGTTTGGGTATTCCATTGGTTATTCATGAGCAAAATGCAGTTGCCGGTATGAGTAACAAATGGCTTGCTAAGTTTGCTAATCGAGTATTAGCTGCTTTTCCTAGCGCGTTTGCAAAGGGACAAGCTGAGCTAGTAGGTAATCCGGTTCGCCAAAGCGTTATTGATATAGTTAAGCGCGATGTATCAAGCCCTATCAATATTTTAGTGGTTGGTGGTTCGCTTGGCGCACAAGTGCTTAATCAAACATTACCAGAAGCATTTAAAGTACTTGGTAATACCACGCCAATAAGTGTGTGGCACCAAACAGGTAAAGGGCACTTAGACTCTGTAGAAACGGCTTATAAAGCGCATGAGTTTGCTGATGCAGGTATAAAAGCAGCAGAATTTATTGATGATATGGACGCCGCTTATAGTTGGGCTGACATTGTAATTTGTCGCGCAGGCGCATTAACGGTTAGCGAAATTGCCGCTGCAGGAAAAATGGCTGTTTTTGTACCATTTCCTCATGCGGTGGACGATCATCAAACAGCAAATGCACAATATTTAGTGATGGCTAATGGTGCATTGTTAATGCCACAAGGGCAGTTCAATAAACAATCAATAGTTGAACTTTTAAGCCCATATTTAGCCCAACCTTCATTAATCACTGAAATGGCTGCTAATGCTAAAAAACAAGCCATTTTAGATGCCACAGCAAGCGTAGCTGCGCACTGTGAGCAAGTATCAAATAAGAGAGTGTAAGTGAAACAAACGTCAGTACAAGAAAAACACACACGACCTGCAATGCGTCGAATCGAGACTATCCATTTTATTGGTATAGGTGGTGCGGGTATGGGCGGTATTGCTGAAGTACTCGCTTTTGAAGGCTACCGTATTACAGGTTCAGACATTGCTCACAGCGCAATGACTGAGCGCTTAATTAAAGCGGGCGCAGAAGTATTTATTGGTCATCATGAAAATAATGTAAAAGATGCCAACGTGGTTGTTGTTTCAAGTGCTATTGACGAAACAAACCCTGAAATTATTGCCGCTAAAGCAGCAAGAGTTCCCGTTGTACGCCGTGCAGAAATGCTAGCTGAACTTATGCGTTTTCGACACGGTATAGCTATTGCGGGTACGCATGGGAAAACAACAACAACAAGTTTAATTGCAAGTATTTATGGGCAAGCAGGGCTCGATCCAACATTTATTATTGGCGGTTTGCTAAATAGCGCAGGTAGTAATGCCAAAGTTGGTAAAAGCGACTTTTTAATAGCAGAAGCTGATGAAAGTGATGCGTCGTTTTTACATTTACAACCAATGGTATCGGTGATCACAAACATTGAAGAAGATCACATGGAAACCTATGGCGGTAGCCTTGAGAAAATGAAAGACACTTACGTGGATTTTATTCATAACTTACCGTTTTATGGTTTGGCCGTTGTATGCATTGACTCTGAAGTTGCTAAAGATTTAAT
Organism: Pseudoalteromonas sp. SWXJZ94C; assembly: GCF_015864385.1. Lineage (NCBI taxonomy): Bacteria > Pseudomonadati > Pseudomonadota > Gammaproteobacteria > Alteromonadales > Pseudoalteromonadaceae > Pseudoalteromonas > Pseudoalteromonas sp. SWXJZ94C. The sequence continues at coordinate 45,038 of NZ_JADYXF010000030.1, read as the reverse complement.
TCCTCGTTTTGGTCGCCCTGTAATTACTTACGGTGAGGCGAGTGATGCAGACTATCGCATGAGCGATTTTAGCCAATCGGCTAATACGTGTAAGTTTACGGTTACTAACAAACAAGGCGAGAGCTTAACGGCAACCTTGAACATGCCAGGTAGGCACAATGCACTTAATGCAACCGCTGCTATTGCGGTTGCAAAAGATCAAAATATTGCTAACTATGCAATTTTAGAAGCGTTGCAAAAGTTTGAAGGGATCGGTCGACGTTTTCAGCATTACGGTGACTTTGAAAACGAACGTGGCAACATTATGTTGGTTGACGATTATGGTCATCATCCATCAGAAGTAGCTGCAACAATTGCAGCAGTACGTGAAGGCTGGCCCGATAAGCGCTTAGTAATGGTTTATCAACCACATCGGTTTACGCGTACTCGCGATTTGTATGAAGACTTTGTAAAAGTATTAGCTGATGTTGATCAGTTATTATTACTTGATGTGTATAGCGCTGGTGAAGAGCCAATTGTAGGTGCAGATAGCAAAAGCCTATGCCGTAGCTTACGCCAACGTGGTAAAGAGCCGTTACATGTAGCTTCAAGTTCAGAGCTTGCAGGCGTGTTGGCTGACTGTTTGCAAAATAATGATTTAGTATTAACCCAAGGTGCAGGTAATATAGGGCAATTAGTAAAAGCTTTAGCTGCAACGGGTATGTCGATAGAAAAACTTAAACAAGGTGAAGTATGACTCAGGCAAATGCACAATTTGGAAAAGTAGCGGTGTTGCTAGGTGGAAACTCAGCAGAGCGTGAAGTGTCATTAAAATCTGGTCAGGCTGTTCTAAATGCACTGCAAAATTGCGGTGTTGACGCGATTGCGTTTGATCCACAAAGTCGTTCTTTATGGGAATTAAAAGAGTTAAATGTAGAGCGTGTGTTTATTGCTCTGCATGGTCGTGGTGGCGAAGACGGTACGGTACAAGGTGCACTTGAATTTATGAACCTACCTTATACAGGCAGTAACGTATTAGGTTCGGCACTTGCTATGGATAAAATTCGCTGTAAGCATCTATTTAAATCAGCGGGCTTGAGTACCGCGCCTTACGCGGTAGTTGATGCCAAAAAAGGTTTTGATGCAACCGCGATAATGAATAAATTTAAAAAAGTAATGGTTAAGCCATCGCACGAAGGTTCAAGTATAGGCATGGCACAAGCAAGTACAGCACAAGAACTTGAAGATGCACTTGTTAATGCATTTAAGTTTGACAGCCAAGTACTTGTTGAACAATGGATTACAGGCAGAGAATTTACTGTCACAGTGTTAGGTGACGATGTACAGCCTGTGATTGAAATGACGACACCAAATGGTTTTTACGATTACCAAGCTAAGTATCAGTCAAGTACAACGCAATATCATTGCCCTGCTAATTTATCAGAGCAAGATACCAAGTATTTACAAGCAATATCGCTTGATGCATTTGACCTTGTAGGTGCAAGTGGCTGGGGTCGGGTAGATGCAATGCAAGACGAGGAAGGCAACTTTTACCTGTTAGAGGTAAATACAGTGCCAGGAATGACTGAGAAATCGCTAGTGCCTATGGCGGCAAAAGCAAATGGGGCAAGTTTTGAGCAATTAGTTGTTCGCATTTTGGAGCAAACGCTTTAATATGCATCCCCTTTTAGAAAAAGCGCTACAAATCAAACAGCAACTAAATTGGTCGCTGATTTTTGGGGTCAGTTTTTTTCTGGTTGTCGTTATTAGTTTGGTACAAATAACCACGGGTGTATCTGATTGGTTAGTAGAAAATAAAGATGCCCAAATAAAGCATTTAACGGTGCAAGGGAACCCAAAGTACACAGACGAAACTGCAATAATAAAAGCTATAAAAAAAGCAGACTTAAGTAGTTTTTTTGAATTAGACGTAAAGCACGTGCAGCAACTTGTACAAGATTTACCTTGGGTTGCTACTGTTTCGGTACGCAAACAGTGGCCCGATACAATACAAGTATATGTGGTTGAACATGAAGTAGTTGCACATTGGAATAGTGATTTATTGCTTAATCAAAGTGGTGAAGCTTTTCAAGCGAGTAGCGATAAGTTGAGTGATGATTTACCTCAGTTATTTGGACCTGAAGGCAGCGAAGAAGAAGCGTGGGTTGCCTTTAAACAGTTTGATGAAATGCTTAAGGTAAACTCTTTAAAATTAAAGAGTTTAGCGTTATCAGAGCGTTTCTCGTGGCAGTTGTGGTTAGATAGCGGAGTGCGTTTAAATTTAGGGCGCAAAGATAAAGCCAAGCGTGTACAACGTTTTATAGACGTTTACCCACGAATGGAACAACGTGCAGATGCACAAGTAGATACAATCGATTTACGGTATGATACCGGCCTTGCAGTGAGCTTTAAGCCAGTGCAAGAAGAACAATTACAAAATAAGAGTAAGGCATGACTAAGTCAGCAGAAAGAAACCTCGTGATTGGATTAGACGTTGGTACCTCGAAAGTGGTTGCCACGGTAGGTGAAATCACCGCAGATAACAAGCTCAGCATTGTTGGTGTGGGTAGCCAAGTATCCCATGGTATGGATAAAGGTGGTGTTAACGATTTAAACTTAGTGTCTGAATCTATTCGCCGAGCAATAGACGAAGCCGAATTAATGGCTGACTGTCGTATTAGCTCTGTGTACCTTGGTATTTCTGGCAAGCACATACAATGTCAAAACGAAAGCGGTGTGGTGGCAATTAACAACACTGAAGTAACTGATGAAGACATTGAAAATGTGATTCATATTGCGCGCTCTGTGCCTATTTCGGCTGAGCGAAAAATGCTGCATGCATTACCACAAGAATACAGCATTGATATGCAAGAAGGGATTAAAAACCCACTAGGCATGAGCGGTGTTCGAATGGAAGCACGTGCACATATTATTACGTGTTCAAACGATATGGCTAAAAATATCGAAAAATGCGTAGAGCGTTGTGGCTTAGAAGTAGACCAGCTTATTTTTACTGCGTTAGCTTCATGTTATTCAGTGCTTACTGCAGATGAAAAAGAATTAGGTGTAGCGGTACTTGATATTGGTGGCGGTACAATGGATATCACCATTTATATTAATGGTGCACTTCGTCACTCAGCTGTAATACCTGTAGCGGGCAATCAAGTTACTGGTGATATTGCAAAAATATTTCGTACACCTATATCACATGCAGAGTCACTCAAAGTACAATACGCATGTGCTAGTAGCCAAATGGCCAGTAGTGAAGACACAATTGAAGTGCCAAGTGTAGGCGGACGTCCAGCACGACTTATGTCTCGTCACACATTATCAGAGGTTGTAGAGCCTCGCTTTAGAGAATTATTTGAACTAGCGATGGAAGAAATTCGTCGTTCAGGTTTAGAGGATCAAATTGCAGCAGGTCTCGTTATTACTGGCGGGACAGCTAAAATGACTGGTGCGATGGAAGTGGCTGAAGACATTTTCCAAATGCCAGTAAGAATAGGTAAACCAATCGGGATAGTTGGTTTAACAGACTACGTAGATGATCCCTCGTACGCAACCGTTGTTGGTTTGTTACAATACGGGCGTACTATGCGAACGATGAATGCACAAAAATCGAAAGCAGAGGACAACAATAATTGGTGGAACCGCATTACTAAATGGTTTCAAGGCGAGTTTTAGTACTCAAGTCGGAGAGTAAACATGTTTGATATAATGGAACAACACAGCGAAGAAGCTGTAATCAAAGTAATTGGTGTGGGCGGCGGCGGCGGTAATGCTGTTGAGCACATGGTAAAACAACAGATTGAAGGCGTACGTTTTATTGCTGCAAATACGGATGCGCAAGCATTACGTAATTCATCTGCAGATATTACAGTACAACTAGGTACGCAAATAACCTCTGGGTTAGGTGCGGGCGCAAATCCTGATGTAGGTCGTCAATCGGCTGAAGAAGATGCAGATACTATTCGTGCAAGCCTTGAAGGCGCCGATATGGTATTTATTGCGGCCGGTATGGGTGGCGGTACAGGTACTGGTGCAGCACCAGTAGTTGCAAAAATTGCTAAAGAGCTTGGTATTTTAACTGTAGCTGTAGTAACACGTCCTTTTGATTTTGAAGGTAAGAAGCGTGCAGCAGCAGCTGAACAAGGCATTAATGAATTGTCAGAAATTGTAGACTCTCTTATTACAATTCCGAACAATAAACTGCTTAAAGTTTTAGGAAAAGGGACTACACTTCTAGATGCCTTCGCTAAAGCAAATGACGTATTATTTGGTGCGGTTCAAGGTATTGCAGAATTAATTACACGTTCTGGTTTAATTAACGTGGATTTCGCCGACGTAAGAACTGTAATGTCAGCGATGGGTACTGCAATGATGGGGACGGCGTCTGCGTCTGGTCCTGATCGTGCACAAGAAGCTGCTGAAGCGGCTATCTCAAGCCCACTACTAGAAGACGTTGATTTAACAGGTGCTAAAGGTATCTTAGTTAATATCACCGCTGGTATGGATATTGCGATTGAAGAATTTGAAATTGTCGGTAACCACGTTAAAGCGTTAGCATCAGAAAACGCAACAGTAGTTGTTGGTGCAGTAATTGACCCAGAAATGACAGATGAACTACGTGTAACTGTTGTTGCAACTGGTTTAGGCGGCGATCGTCGTCCACAGTTTGGTATTGTTGATAACGGCTTTAAAAAAGCATCAGGTTCTGATGTCGATAGCTCATCAAACCAAACAAGTAGCATGTACGTACCAAGCTTTGCAAGTCAAGGTACAAGTTCTGAAGAAAGTACTACTAATGCGCAAACGCAAAGCAAAGAGAAAGTTGCTTCAACTAGCTCAAGTAGTAATACAGGTTCTTCAGCACAAAATAGCAAAAAAGCGGATAAATCAGAAGGCGGTGATTATTTTGATATTCCAGCTTTTTTACGTAAACAGGCTGATTAATAAAAATAGCACTTTTGTTTGTAATTTGAACAAACATTGGAAATTAAGCTTATTTATGTTAATATCTGCCGTCTAACTGTAACTAATTTTAAGTGAGCGAACCTATGATTAAACAGCGTACGATTGCCGAAGTAGTCAAAGCCATAGGAATTGGACTTCATAAAGGTGAGAAGGTCACAATAACTCTCCGACCTGCGAGCGCAAATACTGGGATTGTATTTCGTCGTGTCGACCTTGATCCGGTTGTTGATTTTGAAACAACACCTGAAGCCGTTGGTGATACGCAGTTGTGTACCTGTTTAATTAACAAAGATGGTGTTCGCTTATCGACTACTGAGCATCTTATTGCCGCTGTTGCTGCAATGGGAATTGATAATCTAATTGTAGAATTAGATAGCTCAGAAGTACCAATAATGGATGGTAGTGCATTACCATTTATTTACTTGTTACAAAAAGGCGGTATTGAAGAGCAAAACGCTGCCAAGCGCTTTTTACGTATTAAAGAAAAAGTACGCATTGAAGAAGGTGATAAATGGGCTGAAGTTGAACCATATGATGGTTTTCATATCGACTTTGAAATTGCCTTTGATCACCCAGCTATCAACGAAAGCCGTCAACGTGTTGCTTTAGATATTACAACACGTAGCTTTACAGAAGAAATTAGCCGTGCGCGTACTTTTGGTTTTATGAAAGATATTGAATATATGCATGCAAATAACCTAGCTTTAGGTGGCAGCATGGATAGTGCAGTAGTGCTAGACGAGTTTAAAGTTTTAAACCCGAACGGTTTACGCTACAGCGATGAGTTCGTTAAGCACAAGATACTAGACTGTGTTGGTGACATGTTTATGACAGGTCACAACCTTTTAGGTAAAGTAACTGCGTTTAAATCAGGTCATGATTTAAATAACAAATTACTTCGTAAAATTATGGCTACAGAGTCAGCATGGGAGTGGGCTACATTCGAAACGCCTGTGACGATGCCTGCACCCGGCCTTGAATTAGCGCCAGCCTAATTTACTACCTGTACTTAATAAATACAGAGCTCACAAACAGTTATAAAAAAGACGCTAATTAGCGTCTTTTTTTTGCCTTAAATTTAATAATTTATAACATTATTCGTTTTTATATTTTATTTCAAAATTACAGTTCTAAAATAGCCTGTAACTGATTTAAATTAGTGACTGAATATGTAGGCTTTATTCCTTCAGGTAATTGCTCACCAGGGTGTTGTAACCAACAGGTATCAATACCGGCATTGTTGCCGCCAAGTATGTCACTTGCGGCTGTATCGCCCACCATTAATATTTGGCTTTTATCTGGGTTGCCCATTAATTCAAATGCATGTTCAAAAATAGCTTTATTAGGTTTTGCTATACCTACTAGTTCAGATATTACTAACCATTCAAACATATCTTTTAAGCCTGTGTGCTCAAGGCGTACGGTTTGTAAACGAGCAAAACCATTAGTGATAATACCCAGCTTAGCATTCGGCTTAAGCTTATTTAAAAGCTCAATAGCACCAGGCAAAGGTTCACAAATTTGCGCCATTGCATCTAAAAATGCATCGTTTAGCTCTTTTGCTGGCACACTTAGTTTTGCCGCCCATTCGTTAAAGCGGGTTACTTGTAAGTAATCAGCAGTTATAGAGCCGTTTTGATAATCCACCCATAGTTGCTTATTAGTTTTTTGATAATGAATGTAATCGTCTTGGCTAAAATTTACATCGTAGGCTTTAAACATACGAGTCATGCCCGCTAAAATATCAAACTTAAATAAGGTTTCGTCTGCATCAAACAATACATAGCTGTATTTCATTAAACTTCCTAAATTAATTTGTTTGGCTGTAAAGCTCAGAATGTAAAAAAGGTGCCATTGCTAAAGTCAGCGCTTGAGTGTAAGTACTTTCACGCGTGGCATGATGATTAGTGAGTAGACCTATTGCGCCACCTTGTTGCTTAATATTGGTGGTATTAAATGCTTTATCCATTACATCACCAAGTTCTTCACCTTTAAGTAATGCGTTATAAAGTATTTGGGGTAAGGGGAGGTTACTACTACGCCCTACAACTTGATTTAAGCCATTATCAATTACTACATAAGCAAACGTTGTGGGTCCATAGCTAAATTGCTCTGCACCGCCTTCCATTGCCACATAGTAGTGAGCCTGATGGTCAGTTTTGCAGTAATTTACACGGTTTTGAGCGCCGATTCGGGTTTCGTCTTCACCAATAGGTTGATCAGGTACATTAGAAGGAGCGTTAACACCTTCGCAATCAATAATGTGTTCTGGAAAATACATAGTAAAAATATGTTTGGCTGCATTTATTTTTACAGGATTTTTAGAACCGACAATAATTTTTAATTGTTGCGACATACTGATCTCACTTTAAGCAAAATCAGCAGTGTACGTGAGTTAGCTTTAACAAAAAAGAGCAATACGACTAACTTAATATTAAATCGGTAAATCCAGAGGAGCTAGGTTTTCTAATGCGCGTTTCTTTAAAATAATATCTTTAATAAGTGGTGTAAGTACAAGTTCCATAGCTAAACCCATTTTACCACCAGGCACTACAAGTGTATTAATACGTGACATAAAGCTGCCTTCAATCATGCGTAAATAATAAGGAAAATCAACATCCTCAATCCCTCTAAAACGAATAACTACAAAGCTTTCATCTAGCGATGGAATATCTTTCGCGCTAAATGGGTTTGATGTATCAACTGTTGGTACTCGCTGAAAATTAATATGGGTGCGAGAAAACTGAGGGGTTATATGATTAATATAATCATCCATACTGCGTACAATAGAGCCCATAACCGCTTCGCGAGAATGCCCTCGCTCCGAAGTATCGCGTATTAACTTTTGAATCCATTCAAGGTTAATAATAGGCACCATGCCTATTAGTAAATCGACATGCTTAGCCACGTCTACATCTTGATCGACTACACCACCGTGTAGTCCTTCATAAAATAAAATATCAGTACTGTGATCAAGCTCTTGCCAAGGAGTAAATGTGCCTGGCAGTTGATTGTAAGGAACAGCTTCATCGAACGTATGTAAATAACGGCGCAGCTTACCTTGCCCTGTATCACTGTAATGACCAAAGAGGGTTTCTAAAGCGCTAAAGTCATTGGCTTCTCGACCAAAGTAGCTAATATGCTTACCTTCTTGTTGAGCTTCTCGTACTTTTTTATCCATTTCAGGGCGAGTGTAACGGTGAAAGCTATCCCCTTCGATAAAAGCCGCTTTAATATTTAGGCTACGAAAAATATGTTTAATTGCATTGGTCGTGGTAGTTGTACCCGCACCAGAGGAACCCGTTATTGCAATGATAGGATTTTTAGCTGACATGTTATTTCTCTTTTTTAGGACCAAGTTAGTTATAAAGAGCTTACTGACTCAGGTCAAGTGACGTCATCAGCAAATAACGTTATCATGAGGTGCTTAAAATTAAAACGAGAGAAAGCATGAAACTTATTAAACCACTGATTGGCTTCTTTTCATTAAGTGCTTTAACCTTAGGTGTAGCACAGGCTAGCATGCCAAAAAGCCAAATATTACTTGCAGATTTAAACACCCCTTATGGGTTACAAGTAAGCATAGTAAGCGACAAAAACAGTTATAATAATCAACCTAATTTAATTGATAATGGCGTGTATTTTACGCATGAAGTAATTACTAATGGGCAAAGTCAAACCGATATCGTCTATTACGATTTAACAACAAAGCAAATTACCAACATAACAAACTCGCCTGTAAGCGAATATTCGCCAACCATTATGCCAAATAAAAATAACTTATCAGCTATTGTTGTAGAAGCTGACGGTAAGCAAAAACTGTGGCAATACCCTCTTAAAAGCGAAAATGCACCAAGTCGAATTTTTGATTGGATTGAACCTGTTGGATATCATGCATGGGGTGTTCAAAATGATTTAGTGATGTTCATTTTAGGCAAGCCCCATACACTTCAATATACTTCTGTTGAAGAAGCTAAGGGACAAGTAGCTGCGAGTAATATTGGACGGACGCTTATTTATAACAAGTCGACGGCTACATTTTTATTTAGTTATACCAAGAACGAGCAACATATTTTAGCTAGTTTTAATCCACAAGATAAGCAAGTTGAAGATTTACTAAGATTACCGGCTCAAGTTCAAGATTTTATTTTAAAAGATGATACGACTATTGCCTACGCCATTAAAAATCGTGTTTATCAGCGTAAGCTCGATGGAAGTGACGAAGTATCGCAATGGCTTAATTTAAGTACTTACTGCGAAACAAACATTACAAGAATGAGCTACAACAATGAAAAGCTCGCTTTTGTGTGTGATGTAATTAAGTAAAACAGCATAAATAAATACAGACTTCATACAAATTGCATTAAATTAATGCTCTAACAATACGTATACGTTAAGGTAATGCGTAAATTTAACTAATAGGGATTACACGTGGCTTATAGTGCAGACGAGCTAACAGAACAGCTCATTAAATTACAGTGCAGAAGTAATTTTAAGATTAAAAACATTGCAGAGTACATGTTAGTAAATTCTAAAGAAGCTTTTTATACCCACAGCGAAAGCGGCAAGGGTAAAATAGTAATTCGCCCCGCATTTGAAGTGTTTAGTGATGATTTTAGTGATATTGATGGCGTAACTCGTGCGCAAGGCTACTTTCATAGCAGCGAGATGACACGCTTTCCTACACGTATTTTTAAAAGTGCTCAGCCTATTCACTACGGTGTTGCATTTAAAATAAATTCTGAGCAAGCGGCAAAAGACTTTATTGCTAAGCTAACGATGATTATTGGCAACTAATAAAGCTAAATATAAACGTAAAAAGCCGCTGAATTTATATTCAGCGGCTTTTGTATTTTTATAGCTTAATAAGCCTAAGAGTTACTTACTTTTTAAGAAGCTATTAACCGATTCAAGTTCGCGTGTTTTAAGCGCAATACAATCGTTTGTGCTTTCTTCAAGCTTACTCAATGTACGTGCGTAGCCAGCTACATCAACTACCTTTTTGTTAAAAAAGGTAGTTGTTTTAGCTAAGCTTTCTGCATCACAGCTTGCAGTTGTAAAGTACGGTAAGTTAGGTATAAAGAACGGCGGTAAACTTGCTGTTACTTTATCGTAGTTACTGTAAACCCAATCAATAAATAATGCTTGGCGCTCATCTGTGTAACTTTGACCCGATAAAATAGTACGCATGTCAGATGCTGTTACTTCATCCGTTAAGCTGTAAGCTAATACCGCTTTTTGTAATTCAGGTTTACCAAAAAAGCCCATTGCAGCAAGCATGTTAGTACGTACTTGTGGATCTTTAGTCGTTTTAAACGTTGTCATGAATTGATCAAGCAGTGCTTTGTCACCATGAAAAGCAGCAAGAGTTAAGTACGTGCCCGCCAAGTAAGGGTCTACTTTTTGTGGGTCATTTAAATAAACTTGTGTTTGCTCTTTCGCTTTACTGATTACGTTTTTATCTTCACCATCAAAACCTAAACGCGATACAACTGCAGCACGAAGCTGTGCAATAGCACCGTCTTCTCCTGCTTTAGCTTCAAGACCATATTTTTTAGCCGCAGGCGTTACTGCACCACGAATAAATTCAGGCCATAGGTCTTTATTACTATCGTCTTTAAAAGTGCGTTGTTGCGATACTAAGTAACCTAGTGCCGTATTTGCTACGCGAGGATGGCTGTCACTTACGAACACTTCAAGAGTTTGCATTAATTTAGCAGCAGATATAACACCAGCATCAAGTAGTGCATCAGTAGCCGATAATAATGCTAAGCGTTCACGGTCACTAAGTACGCTCGGCGCCTTTTTAATAAGCGCGCTAAACTGTGCATCATCCATTACCCAACGGTAGTAGCCTAGAGCACCTTGGTCTGGATAAATCCACTCTGGTTCAAAGTCTAAATCTAGCGTTTGGCTTTGCTTATTAAGTAATACGTTTGCAGTTTTTACTTTATCGCCAGCGCCATATTTAATTGCAACTGGTACATTCCATAATTGCTCTGGTGCATTAACGCCTGCATTTACAAAACGACTTTGTGAAATAGTTACTTTGCTACCTTGCTGAGTTACTTTAACTAGCGGGAAAGAAGACTGTTCAATAAACGATTTTAAAACACTTGCTACATCTTTGTTTGATGCTTTACCAAGTGCTTCCCATAAGTCAGCCGCTTCAGCATTTTTATATGAAAACTCTTTTAAGTAGCTTTGAATACCTTTTTGGAATGCATCTTCGCCAATCCAATTTTCAACCATAGCAAGTACTGAGCTACCCTTGCTATAAGCAAGACCTAAACCATCCATAATGTCGGCTTCGGTTTTAATTGGCTTACGAATAGGCTTAGTGCTTAAACGTGCATCAAGTGCCATTACGTTATTTTGTGGCAAGTCTAAGTGTGATTCAAACTCAGGATTAAGCTGCTTAGTAATTTTTGCAGCCATCCAGCTAGCAAACGCTTCGTTTAACCATAAGTCGTTCCACCATTTCATGGTTACTAAGTTACCGTACCATTGGTGAGCAAGTTCGTGAGCAATAATTGATACATTACGTTGTTTTTTACTGCGTGTTGCAGCAGCTAAATCAACCAATAAAATATCTTCTCGGTAGGTTACTAAACCTGAGTTTTCCATTGCGCCAAATGGAAATTCTGGTACAGCTACTGAGTCTAATTTTTTGTAAACGTAAGGAATACCAAAGTACGCTTCAAGTGCGCCCAGTACTTTTGGCATGTTTTCTTTTGCGTATTCAGCTAAGTGAATTTTACCCTGAGGGGTAATAACACGACCAGGAATTGGCATACCTTTAATATCTAATTCTTCAAACGGACCAACAGCCATCGCTACTAAGTACGAAGGGATTGGCGGTGTTTTATCAAAAAAGTGTGTCGTCATATCGCCATTAACTGTTGTTTTTAGCTCTGGCGTATTTGAATATACTTTTTGTGATGTAGGCGCAGTAATTGTTAACTGAAATGGAATTTTATAACTTGGTTCGTCAAAAACAGGAAATGCACGACGTGCATCACTCATTTCAAACTGAGTAAATAAGTAAGGTGTGCCTTGGTCTAACGTTTTGTATAAACCAACACTTTGACGATTATATGGCGCTGAAAAATCAACTTTAAGGGTGTATTTACCTGGTTGAATTTGCTCATCACAGCTAAATTTAACTTTACCCGTTTTAAGCATTTCGTTGTTTAAATCACAGTTTTCTTCGCCTAGCAGTTGCGCCATTTTAACTGCGTAAGCCACGCCATTTAATTCAATATATTTTGTTGGCTTAAGTACTTCTAGGGAAATTTCAGTCATCCCTGTAAACGTATCTTGGCTCGGGTCGAGTGTTAACGACACTTTTTGTGAGTTTGGTTTTGCGAGTTTTTCAATAACGAATTCGTTAGCGTTTGCAGTATTCATTGCAAAAGCAACGCTTACTGTTAAGAGGCTTTTAAGAAACATAGTGATCCCTAGATTATTGTTGTTAGAAACTTCCCAAATAGATTGGGTACAGCTTATCGTACCAGCTTTTTTAAATGGAGTAATTGATTATGCCCGTGGCTTCAAGGGTAAATGGTAACAAAGTTTGTCAGTTGCTTTCGCGTGCTATAAAACGCTGCCAGCTTAACTGAGAATTTATAATACGTATTTGCTGAATAACGGTATTTAGCAAAGTGATATCGCTAAACGTATCGTGCTGATACTCGTTAAAGCCCATTAAGTAATTAAATGCGCCTTTAGAGTTTGCCTGTAAGGCATAAATACGAACTTGTTGTTCAAAATTAAGGCGTAAGCTACTAATGGCCGTTTTCATTCCGAGCTGATCTATATTAGGGATGGCGCATTTTTGTAAGTAACCAGCACGCTCACCTTCACCTGAAAACCAAATCCGAACTTTTTCACTATATCTACCTGTTTTAGCAGGTAGATCGAACATCAATCGATGATGGTTTTGTGATTTGATCAAATTTATATAGTCGTTAAATCCGGCATTAATGAGAGCTTTATGGACAGGTACAAGTCGAGGTTTTATTTTTCCATGGGTATGGAAGTTAAAACATAAGGTATTTTGCTCAAGAGATAGGTCATCTAGTGTTAAACAGCCAATTTCATCGCTGTAAGCACCACTATAATAAGCAATTAAAGGCAGCCAAAAATGCCAATGCTTTGCTTGTTCACGCGCAAGCTTAAAATCACCGTATATATATCCATTATAAAGAGTATGCAGCTCCATGGCTGAAAAAGGGCGGCGACCAAGATGGGTTTTCAACGCAATACCTTGAAAATAATGACATGTTCTATTTTATACTTAAACTGCTTAAATATGCGAGTTTGGATTTGAATAACTTAAAATATTTATATAGATTAAAATATGCAGCTTAAACAAAAACACCCTGCACATTAAAATATGCAGGGTGTTTTTATAGTCATGTAGCTAAATTATTCGCTTAAAGCGCGAGCCAAACCTACAGGTTCAATTTCTACACATACTTGGTCGTCATTCCAGTTAATGCCTACTAATGCACTATCTTCGTTTAAGTCTTCAACCCAAGTATCTAAAAATTCATCAAGGTTAATTTCTACAGGAGTGTATTCTTTCCATTCATCTTTACATTGGGCTTTAGCGGCTTCTTCACTTTCCCAAAGTAGTAATACGTCAGTCTCATCAAATTGATTTGAATCGCACACTACAAAGCCATTATCGTCTGCACCTAGTGCCCAAATTACTTCGCTAATACGTACTTTTTCAACAAAGTTGACTAGTTGTGATTCAATTTCGATATCGCTCATGTATTTACCTTTTTAAATTAGTGACGAGGATTAGTGTCTATTGCTGCTTGGCGTTTGCTGTATTGCTGATGAAAAGCAACAAGCGCTGAATGCTGACTGAAATCAGTCAACTCACGAAAGCAAATCCAATCAAGCAGGCAGTATAAACTGATGTTGAGGCATTCACAGCTTTTAAATTCATCATCAGTTAAATGGGTATTTAAATAGCTTAATGTTTGTGCAATACGTTCGTTTTGTAAATTAAAAAATAATTTATCACTTTGCGTATCAAAACCAGAGCGCTTACATAAAACCATTTCAACTAGAGAGTCATTACAGGCATTGATAATTGTAAGTAGGTTTTCTTGCACCCAAGTTAATTTTTCTTGAGCTGTTTTTTCAAGTAAATAACGCAATATTGAATTTGAATCACCGAGTGTTAAATCACCATCAATAAGGATAGGGATTTTACGAGCTGGGTTTTTACTTATCATTGTAGGGCGATCTTGCTCTGAGAAAATATCTAAAGTGACAAGCTCTAGATCACAGTTGTTTTCAAGCGCCCATATTCTAATTCTACGAGCATAAGGTGAGGCTACAGTGCTAATTAGTTGCATAATTACTCCATAAAAAAGCCGCATAAGCGGCTTTATTTAAAAACGTGCGGTTTCAGACTAATTTATTCTGAACGGCTGGTAACTTCAAGTAAATGATAACCAAATTGTGTTTGCACTGGACCCTGTACTTCATTAATAGGCGCAGAAAATACTACTTTATCAAACTCAGGTACCATCATACCAGGACCAAACTCACCAAGGGCTCCGCCATCTTGACCAGAAGGACAGTTAGAATGTACTTTTGCTAGGTCAGCAAAAGCTTCACCTTGTTCAATCTTTGCTTTTAAGTCTAAACATTGTGCTTCACTATCTACTAATATGTGTCGTGCGCTTGCCACTGTCATAAATTCTCCGCTTGTATTTGATGTTTTTTTAAACTAATGAAATATCATTCTAGTTAGTTTCAACTAATTGTACCAGTATAAACCTATTTATCAGAAAGCGCATTTTCAATTGCAGCAATCATCTCATCTGATTCTGGCGATACTTTACTGTTAAAGCGTAAAATAGTTTTACGGTCTTTTGACACTAAATATTTATAAAAATTCCAATTAGGAGCACTTGTTTGTTCGTTTAAATGCTTAAAAATTGGATTTGCATTGTTTCCGCGTATTTCGCTGGTGGCAAACATAGGAAATGTTACGCCATAATTAATAAAGCAAACTTTAGCAGTCGCTTTCTCATCATTTTCTTCTTGAAAAAAATCATCAGAAGGAAAACCCAATATCACTAAACCTTGTTCTTTATAGCGCTTATAGATGGTTTCTAAGCCTTTAAACTGAGGTGTATAACCACAATTACTTGCTGTATTTACAATAAGTAGAGGTTTATTTTTAAACTGACACAGGTTTATTGATTCTTTAGATCGTAGTTTACGAATATCTACATTCGTAAAGTCTTGGCAAGTTTGTTCTAATTTATTATTACTAGCTAAGTTTTCCTGAGCTTGTAAAGAGGCATTAAAAAGTAAAACGCTTAACCCTAAAACAATTATTTTTAGCATGGCTACTACCTAAAATTTACGATTGTTTGAACTGATGATCATACGCTAATATGGGGTAAACTGATCAATCACGAAACTTCTTATGACAACTCGTTTAGCAAATATTAATGACTTAAGTGACATTGTAGCAATTTATAATGAAACCATTGCCGGTAGAATGGTAACCGCTGATACCGAAGAGGTAAGCGTTGAGGAAAAACGCGATTGGTTTAATGGTCATACAAAAGAGCGACCTATTTATGTTTACTGCGAAAATAAGCAAATACTTGCATGGTTAAGTTATAAGTCATTTTATGGACGACCTGCTTACGATGGTACTGTAGAAATGAGTATATACATCACCTCAAAAGCACAAGGTAAAGGGCTTGGTAAAAAATTAATGGAGTTTGCACAAACTCAAGCTAAGCAATTAAATATAAAAGTATTACTCGGTTTTATTTTTAGCCATAACCTACCAAGTGTAAAATTATTTAAGCATTTTAACTTTGATGTATGGGGTGAATTACCTAACGTTGCCATTATGGATAACAAACCATACAGCCTCACTATTTTTGGAAAACATCTAGAATAAAGACAGTATTCATTTTAGGTAATATTTTCTTACAAAATAAGTGCAAGAACATATGCTAACTAAACAATAATAGACTACGCTATTAACATATTAAGTTAATTAATTTTAAGTGTAGCTTGATGATTCGAAAAATATTAATTGTAGATAGCAGTAGCATAATAGCTATGCGAGTAAAGGTACTATTAGAGTTAATGGGATGTGAGGTCGAATTAATTCATTTCTCTATGCTTGATATGTACACAAATGTGAGTTGTTACGACTTAGTTGTGGTTGCGCATGGTGTTTCGGTTTCTGCTATTAAAGCTTTAGTTGAAAAAGTGCCACAAGATCGATTTATGTTATTGGCACCTAAAGCCGAAAGTGGTGAACAACTTAATGCATTTAGTGAGCTTAATCATGTTGCACCTAATGCAACGGTGGTTTACCCGTTTTTTTCTAATAAAGAAATCACCTCTTTACTAGAAAGCCTACTAGAACTTGGCTTTGATCATATTCTTCAGTTGCCAACTATTTTATTAGTTGATCATATACCTGAACGTCTCGAAAAAATGAAAAGTAATTTAGTGGGCGCACACATTAAAACCCACACCGCAACAAACTTAACTGAAGCACTAAACGTCTCAAAAAATAATAAAATAGACATACTCATTAGTGACTTTAGTTTAGATAACGGTACAGGGTTAGATATTTTCTCTGATTTAAAACGATTGCAGGCTGATTGCCGATGTTTGTTATTTACATCTCGTCCAGATCAAGTTTCGATGATAGAAGCAATTCGTAAAGGCGTAGAAGATGTATTAGTAAAACCGCTTAACGATAACGTCCTACTGCAATCGGTTCATAAGTTATGGCAAACCGAATTACTAAAAAGGCACAATGCTGAACTTGTTGAAAGACTACAAGATACTGTTGATGCACTCATTGAAAAAGACAGTTTATTACAAGTAATCTATAAACATACGCCAGATCCAATAATGTTATTTGAAAAAAATGGCGAAGTAATTGAAGCAAATGATGCTTGCTTAAAATTGTTTAATTTAACGTTTAGCGAGCTCGAACACAGGTCAGTTTTTAACTTTTTAGATGCAGATTCGATTACAGGTATAAAAGATAAAATATTAACATTAAACAGTAATCGCCAATTTAGTTGCGACTTACGCCTATCAAAGGCGGCGGGCGGGTACGTGCCGCTTGTAGGTTCATTTAATGAAATAGATCATCATGGTGAAATAGCACTCGCTGTAATCTTTAAAAATGTGACTCATTTAAAACAAAAAGAAGAGCTGCTACTTGAAGCTAAAGATGTTTTAGAGGAACAAGTTAGAGCACGAACTTCACAGCTCGAACATGCCAAAAATGTTGCTGAAGCTGCAAACCTTAGTAAATCAGAATTTTTAGCAAATATGTCGCATGAACTACGTACACCAATGCATTCAATATTAAGTTTTGCGCGCTTTGGACTTAGTAAATTAGAAGCCGGCGACTTTGCCAAAGAAAAGCTTTTAAAGTACCTATCTCGTATTGAATGCAGTGGTGAGCGATTACTTTCATTACTTAATAATCTACTCGATTTGTCTAAGCTTGATGTAGGGAAATTTCCTTTTAATCCTCAGCCTTACAACTTAGCTAATATTATTAAAACAAGCATAGACGATGTCGCTGGAACAGCGATGGAAAAAGAGATTGAAATTGTATTCACCCCGCAGCCAACCCCTATTATTGCACAATGTGACGAAGAGCAAATAAATCAGTTATTGCGTAATGTATTAGGTAACGCATTAAAATTTAGCGAACCCAAAAGTAAAATATTGATTAGTTTAGAGTCGGACGATGACTTTGCTACATTAGAAGTAATAGATACAGGTATAGGTATACCAGAAGATGAGCTAGAGCATATTTTTACCAAGTTTGTGCAAAGTAGTAAAACAAACAGTGGTGCAGGTGGCACTGGCTTAGGACTTGCCTTGTGTAGAGAATTTGTTTCTTTGCATCAAGGTAATATTACTGCATTAAATAATGAAAAGGGCGGTGCGACTATATGCATACAAATACCGCTAAAAATAAATTTAGATGAACATCTAACCGATGAAAAACTAGCAGAACAAGCGAGTTAAAAATTGGTTAGTGAGCAGAATAACCTTATTAGGAATTTGGATTATAAATTATGACGTTAACTAAAATTCTTGCTGTTGATGACGAGCCCTTTAATCTTGAAATAATTGAAGAGATTTTAGAGGATCTTGATTTTGAATTAAAAGTGGCGATGAGTGGTCCAGAATGCTTGGGGATGGTTGAAGATTTTATGCCGCAAGTAATCTTACTTGATGTAAGTATGCCGCAAATGAATGGCTACGAAGTGTGTAAAAGTCTTAAATCGAACCCTAATACAGCACACATTATTGTAATGTTTGTGTCGGCTCGCGGTACAGTAGAAGAGCGCATGGAAGGTTACTCAGTAGGTGCTGAGGACTACATTGTAAAACCATTTGGTCATGATGAACTTAAATCAAAGCTGAAAAACTTAAATCACGTATTAGTAGAAAAACAGAGTCTTGAAAAACAAGTTGAAGATGCAACATCAACCGCATTTAATGCAATGGCTAATAGCAGTGAAATGGGGAAAATAGTCAACTATGTCGAAAACATAGGGCTTATAAATGATTTTAAAAGCTTAGGCAAAGCACTGGTAGATTGTTTGCAGTCTTTTGATTTGAAAAGTAATGTAGAGTTTAGACATAACGATGAGAATGAGCATTTTGCATTAAATGGTGTTTGCTCACCTATTGTTATAGAACTGTTTGAAATGCTTAAAAACAAAGGTCGATTACATGAATTTTCACATCGGATTTTAGTTAACTATGAACTAATTAGTTTATTAATATTAAATATGCCTGATCACGATCCAGACAAGCACGGACGAATTAGAGACCACGTATGCTTTATTGTGAGTGTTACTGAGCAGCAACTACGTGCCATTATGACAAAGCAAATGCTTGAGTCACAACAAAAACAACTTAATTCTATTGCAAGTACAGTGCACAGTAAGTTTCACAGCTTAATTAGTCTGTTAAACGATAACCGCCAAAATAACGAAAAAGTATTTAAACAGCTTCAAGAAGAGCTTGAAGAACGAATACCTTCTATGGGATTAGATGAAGATCAAGAGATATTTATCTACAAAAAAGTGGATGAAACCATCCAAAAATCAGTGGCTCGGGAGGAGTCTGTTCAGCAAGTAAAAGCAGCTTTTGCTGAAATAGAACAAGATTTATCGTTACTTTTAAAAAGCTAAATAAATTTAATTAAATAATGTTACTTCAAAGGCTTACACCAATCGCATTATGCGTCTCTGGGTAAGCCTTTTTCTACAATTCTAATTAACCTTGCTGTTTTACGAAGTTTAACTCGTTGCTTATCGTTTTGCTGTACGAGTGCCCAATTAATATGCTCTAAAACAAGATCGCTACAAATTAAGCTTTTCTCTTCAAGCGCAAATATAATTGCAGGGCTAAATTGTGCATTACCCAATCCTACAGCTAAGTTACGTAACCAACGTTCGTGACCAATACGGCGAATTGGGCTGCCTTCGGTGTTTTTTAAAAATGTAGGTTCATCCCAAGCAAATAGCTCAAGTAAGTCTTTATCTTTTAATTGTGTGCGAGGGTGGAAGTCATTCTCGTCTGTAATTTGCCCATAACGATTCCAAGGGCACACTAACTGGCAATCATCACAGCCATAAACTCTATTCCCTAATAACGTTCTATATTGCTCAGGAATTGGTCCTTGGTGTTCTATTGTTAAATACGATATGCATTTACGGGCATCAACAACATAAGGCTCTACAATTGCACCTGTTGGGCACAGAGTTATACAAGCAACGCATTTACCGCAGCCTTCAAAGGTGTTTTCTGCATCAATTGGTAGTGGTAAATCAACGAATAGTTCACCTAAAAAAAACCATGACCCAGCTTCTTGGTTAATTAATAAAGAATGCTTACCACGCCAACCTAAACCTGCTTTTTCAGCTAATTGACGCTCAAGTACTGGCGCTGAATCTACAAAGGGTCTAAAGCCATATTCGCCAATTTCTTGCTCTATTTTTTGACCGAGTTTTTTTAATCGATTACGCATTAATTTATGGTAATCACGACCCAATGCATAACGGCTTATATACGCTTTTTCTTTATTTTTGAGTGTTTTTGCAAAGCCAGCATCGGGAGGAAGGTAGTTCATTTTTACAGATACGACACGTTGTGTACCAGGTACTAATTCAGCTGGGCGAGCCCGTTTCATACCATGCGCTGCCATATAATCCATTGAGCCATGAAAGCCCGCATCAAGCCAGCGTTGAAGTTGAGCTTCATGATTACTTAAATCAATATCAGTAATACCCACTTCGCTAAAGCCAAGCTCTTGCCCCCAGGTTTTTATTTGTAGGGCTAGTTTTTCATAGTCTGGGATTGGGTTGCTCACACGCTTTACACACTTAAATTAATAGCTGCGTAATTTACCATATTTACCAATAGGGTAAAACGCTTGTTAAAGCACAAAGCGTTTTAACTGTTGTTGAGTTTGTAAGCTTAACAACTGGGATTGCTCACTATCAGCTAAGGCAGTGTCTATTAGTTGTTTAGCGTGTTCACCTAGCGCTACAATTTGCTCAACAGAGTGATGAGTTTGGTTTTGTGTTTGTTCTAGCAAATGAACTGCACTGGCTATTTGCTGCAATTGTTGTTGGTTATGCTCAAACTCATTAAGCATTTTACTAAACCCGTCGGAGGTTGTGCTAATTGAGCTTTGCGCATTGTTGGAGTGGGTAATTAATTGCTCTGACTCTTTATTTGTTTCGTTTACCAACTCATTCATTTGGACAATAAAGTCACTAATTTGTCTGGTTGCCCCACTTACCTTTATAGATAGAGTACGCACTTCATCAGCAACTACAGCAAAGCCTCGACCGGCTTCTCCGGCTCTTGCTGCTTCTATTGCAGCGTTGAGCGCTAATAAATTGGTTTGATCTGAAAACTCTTCAACCATTTTTAAAATACTGCGGATATTTTCGCTGTTTTCTTTTAAACCTGCGACCGTATTTGAAAAACTCCCCAGCATATTAGTAATTAATTTAACTTGTTCAACAAGTGTTGAGAGTTCTTTAGCTGAGAGTTTTACAAACTCTAAATGTTCATTATTAATGCTGTGTACGCTATCAGTATTACCTACAATATTTTGTAAACTCTGAGTGATTTGCATGCTTGAATTAATAATACTGCTACTTAAGTTTATTTGTTGCTCGCTAGAATGCTGTGTATTTTTCATTGACTCAGCAACTGCTTTATTACTATCTGCACTTTCTTTAGCGCTACTATATGTTGTGTTTAGTAACTCGCCTAAGTGAGCGGTAAAAGTATTGTATTGTGAGCTTAAATCTCTAAACTCATCATATGAAAAGTGAGGTAATTTAGCGGCTAAATTACCATCTTGTTGATTTATTTTTATCAGCGTGTCGCGCATGGCACTAACGGGTCGCACAATTAAAAAGCGCATATAAAAAAGGGTAAATGCAAAGCCCATAATAATTACGAGAGTCAAAAGCCAAAACAGATTGGTATTTTGCTGCTCCTCCAGGCTTTGGTACAACCAAAATAAAGTAATAGCTTGAAACAAAAATACAAAACTTAAATTACCTACAATTTTACGCGTTAGTGTAAAAAAGAAGGTTTGCTCAATGTAATTATAAACTTTCATGCTGCCACTCATTTTGCTTAAACCTTAATTATTTGCATTGTTTAATTATCCAAAATTTAGGTTAATTATTAACTAATGATAGTAAACGTGTTTTTGTTTGCTCAGGATAATTGGTAAAAAGACCATCTATGCCATATTTAACCATTAATGCTATGTCTTGCTCTTTATCTACCGTGTAAGCATAAATTTTTAATCCGCGTTTTTTAGCGTCATCAACAAAGGCTTTATTAACAAAGTTTTTATCTACGTGCACACTGTAGGCATTTAAATCTTCAGCAAATTTTGCATAGTTGATTGGCATCGAAGACGTTAGTGCACCTATTTTTAACCATGGTAAACGCTTTTTAAGCCACTGTAGTTGATGATGATCAAACGATGATACTAAAATATTAGCACATGATATTTTTCCAGTACTTATGTTTTGCTCAAGTTGAGCCACAAATTTTTCAAGTTCAAAAGCATGTTTAAGCTCTAGGTTCAGTAGTGTTTTATCGTTATTCCAATCTATTAATTGTTGTAGCGTTGGTACTTGCTCACCATTTCCAGCATCAAGTTTAGCTATAGTTGCAGCGTTAAACTCATTTACTTTACCAGTGCCATTAGTCGTTCTATCAAGCCATGAGTCATGTATTACCATGTAATCATCAATTGCGCTTTGTATATCTACTTCAATACCATCAACGCCCACTTTTAATGCTTCTAAAATAGCGCTTTTAGTGTTTTCAGGAAAACTACCGCTGGCGCCTCTGTGTGCAAATACTTTCATTTACGTGCCTTTTGTGTGATTGACCAAGTTTCAAAGCAAGCCGCACTAACAATTAATATGCCACCTACAAGTGTCATTAGAGAAGGGCGTTCATGTATAATTATTATCGCAAGTAATGTGCCGTAAAGAGGTTGCAAACAAGCAATTAAACCAGCGGTAGCTGCCGACAAATGCTTTAAACTTGCTGCAAATAATGAATGCGGGGTTGCCGTAAAAATAACGCCTGCAATCAAAATTAAAGTAAGATCATGATTACTTACTTCATATATAGGCACTTCAATAAATGCGCATAGCATAATGCTTGCAACTAAGGTTTGATAAAACATTGTTTGCGGACCACTGTATTGGCTAAAGTAGCGCTTGTGGGTAATGTTTCTTAACGCAAAAAATAATCCCGAGAACACGCCCATTACTATTCCCATTGTTACATCGTCGCCTAAGTTTGCGCTTGGCACTAATAAATAAATACCTAATACAACAACTGCGGCACTTATTATATCTTTAGCTTTAGGTCTACTTTTATTGAAAAGCGGCTCTAAAAAAACGGTCACTACGGGGTAGCTAAAAAAGGCAAGCATACCAACTGTAATGCCCGCCATTTGCATACCCGCAAAATAAGTAACCCAATGTATACCTACAGCAACGCCTAATAATAAAACAATTAAATAATCTTTTGGTTTATTTAATTTAATCGGCTTTTTTTGTAAATACAGCATAAATAAAATAGCTATACCTGCAACCGCCGTTCTATAAACGGTAATATCTATGGCATTTAAATCAATAAGTTTGGCAAAAAGGGCGGTTCCGCCAAAAAGTAATACGGCAATGTGTAAGTAAAGTAGGCTTTGCTGCTGGGCTTGCATTTAGTTTCCTTGTTATGTTTTTTGAGCATATTAGCATTGGTTAAAAATTCTTGAGATTAATTTTTTTCATACATGACAAATGTCAGAAAAGTTGATGACATTTCACACTCATATTATTTTTAGATGCAGGCATAGTTATCGTATTCAAATGGAGGTAACTATGAATTCTTTAATTTTAATAAGTTTATCTATCTGCGAGTTTTTTGAGACACAAAGCTTTAGTATTACGTTTGGTGTTTACTTTGTGCTCTTATATATTTTTGCGTTAATTAGTAAAAATATAACTATAAATAAAAACAATATACCTAAGGGATTAATATGAGCTCACTGAGTACTTTTTCTAAGCAAAGCGATAAAGGTTTTTGGAAATATGGACATCTTATTTTTACTGGCTTTTACTTATTACCGTTAATTATTGATTTTAAAAGCTTTACGACTAATCAAATCACTATGTCTTTAGCCTTTTATATTGCTTTTATTCTTTTGTATATAAAAGCAATTAATTGCGAAAGTACAAATGTAACCAAGTTATTTTTACCATTACTCCTAATTTGTTTTAGTGCGACTTTTTTTACTTCTGGTACACCTACATTATTTGGCTTTGTAGCTTATGTGGCAGGTTACACATATAACAAAACACACAGAGTTTATGCTGCTTTAGCGATAATATTAACGGTTTTATTGAGCTCATATATTAGTGGTATGGCAAAGCTTGAGTATTTTTTATCTGTTGCTTTAATTTTATGTGCTGCGTTGTTTAGTTACGGAATTGCAGCAAAAAGAGAGCGTCAATATAAAAAACGTGAGCAAGAAAGTGCCACCCAATTAGAGCAACTAGCAGCCATTGCAGAGCGAGAGCGAATAGCCCGCGATTTGCACGATATTTTAGGTCACTCACTTTCATCAATAGCGCTTAAAGCTGAGCTTGCTAATAAATTACAAAAAGCTGAGCGGTTTGAACAAGCAGGAAGCGAAATTACCCAAGTTGCCAATTTAGCCCGTGCGCTTTTGTCTGATGTACGACATGCTGTTACTGATTTAAAACAGCAGCAATTAGCAGGGCAAGTCGAGCAATTAAAACAGCGCTTAGAAGAGCAAAATATTACAACCAATGTAGTGCTTAACTTACCAGCGCTTCCCGCAGCAATAGAAAGTGAGCTGTGCTTAATTATTAGAGAAAGCGTGACGAATATTTTACGCCACAGTAAAGCTAATAAATGCGATATAAACCTCACATCAAATAAACAAATCATAACGCTTAACTTGTTTAATAATGGCGATTGCAAAAGTATTACACCTGGCAACGGCTTAGCTGGTATTAAGCAACGTGTAGAGCAGTTAAATGGTCAAGTAGAGTTTGAAGCCAAAAATGGATTTAGACTTACCGCAAACATTCCTTTGCCATAAGTAAAATTAAAAAATAAGTGAATAAAAAGCATGATTAAAGTATTTTTAGTAGAAGACCAAGGATTAGTTCGCGATGCCATAGCTGCATTACTTGGTCTCGATTTTAATATAGAAGTGATAGGGCAAGCGTGCGACGGACAAGCCGCACTTGATCAATTATCTGGTTTATCTGACGAACTATTACCCGACATTGTGCTTAGTGATATAGAAATGCCAAATATAAATGGTATTGAATTGAGCGAAAAAATAGCTGCTAAATACCCATCTATTAAAGTAGTAATAATGACTACGTTTTCTAGAGCGGGTTATATAAGACGCTCACTTTCGGCAGGTGTTAAAGGCTTTATTTTAAAAGAAGCACCAAGTGAAGACCTAGTAAATGCGCTAAAAAAAGTAATGCAAGGTCAAAAAGTGATAGATCCTGAGCTTGCTATTAATGCTTTAGATGACTCCGATCCGCTTACCGATAAAGAACGTAAAGCGCTTAAACTCGCAAGCGACGGACTTAAAACAAGCGAAATAGCCAAGCAGTTGTTTATAAGCGAAGGCACTACACGTAATTACCTTTCAGACGCCATTGCTAAATTAAATGCGACTAACCGAATAGATGCTGCTCGTATAGCAAAACAAAAAGGCTGGCTATAAGCCAATACATAAATTAAGCCAGTACCGTACAATTTTAGCTTTTTGTTTGCTATAAACAGTGGGTTTATAAATTATAAGTAAAGTATTACTATGCTAATTATAAAAGTAACGAACAGCGCTTAAAGTTGACTTAAATAGCGCTAAAAGAGGGCTTAATGGCAAATTTAATAGAACTAACAACTAAAAATAACATCGCTATACTTACCATGAATACCGCTGAAAACCGTCACAATCCAGCATTTTTGGCTGAGTTTAATTTACATCTTGATCATATCGAAGCAGATCAAAGTATTAAATCTGTTATTTTAACGTCTGCGAGTGACAAAAACTGGTCATTAGGCATTGATCTTCAATGGATGTCTGACCCAAGTATTTTACCGGCTGCAATTTCTGACTTTATGGTGCAAATAGGCGATTTATTTAAACGAATAGTTACGTTTCCTATGCCTGTTATTGCTGCATTAAATGGTCATACTTATGGTAATGGTGCTGTACTTGCTTGCGCGTGCGTGTAGGCGCTAAGCAATTATTAGATAGCAATGTAGTTGAAGATATTTTTACAAACGACGATACCTTACAGAGCGGCGTACTTGAGTTTGCCCAGCAGTTTAATAAAAACCGCTGGATATATGGACAAAATAAAACGCAAATGAACAAACAAATTTTATTAACAATGAAAGAAGAAGATCCAAGTTTTATTGATAATATAAGTAAAATGCTCTGGAAAAACCTACAAAAAAAATAGTATAAAATAAATGTTTTAGTAACTGCTACAACATAGCCATATACACTTTGTAATTAAGGGCTCGTTAAGTCCTGTTACGCTAGATTTTTAGGCTATACAGTTAGGTAAAAGTGCTTTCTTAAAAGTTTAATAGCTTTTACCTGTCTCATTTTAACTATATGGGTTAAAATGCCTATATAACCAACTAACAAGATAGTGAATGTCAAACCAAGATCCAAATCTCAGTCGAGAACAAGAAAAGTACGAAAACCCAGTCCCTAGTCGTGAGTTTATACTTACTCACCTTCAAGAGCGTTCAAAACCAGCTAATTACGCGCAATTATGTGAAGAACTAGCCGTAAACGATGAAGAACGCCAAATAGCATTTAAACGCCGCCTTCGCGCTATGGAGCGTGACGGACAGCTGTATTTTAATAAATCTAAATGCTATGCCCTAATTGACGAAGCCGGTTTAACCAAAGGCAAAGTAATAGGCCACAGAGACGGTTTTGGCTTTTTAGAAGTCGAAGGCGAGAACAAAGATTGGTTTATTGCTAAACACCAAATGAATATGGTGTTACATGGCGACATTGTACTAGCTAAAGGCACTAAACGTGGCTCTGGCTCAAAATGCGATGCACGTATTATAAAAGTGCTTACCAATGAGCGCGCTCCTGTTGTTGGGCGTTACTTTGTTGAGCACGGTATTGCTGTTGTTGTAGCTGAAGATCCGCGCATAACGCAAGATATAATGATTTTACCAGGCAACGATAACGGTGCCCGCCATAACCAAATGGTGCAGGTTAAAATTACACAAAATCCGAGTCGTAACATGAACGCGGTAGGTAAAATAGTTGACGTACTTGGTGAGCATTTAGCCCCTGGTATGGAAATTGAAGTAGCACTGCGTAACCACGATATTCCACATGTATGGCCAGAAGAAGTTGAAGCACAAGTTGCCCACTTAGGTGAGTTTGTTGATGAAGCTGACAAACAAGGTCGCGTAGATTTACGTGATTTACCACTGGTTACTATTGATGGCGAAGATGCTCGCGATTTTGATGATGCCGTATATTGTGAGCCTAAAAAATCAGGTGGCTGGCGCTTATGGGTAGCCATTGCCGACGTATCGCATTATGTAGGAATGAACACGCCGCTTAACGAAGAAGCTATTACGCGTGGTAACTCAGTGTATTTTCCTGAGCAAGTAATTCCTATGTTACCAAAAGTGCTTTCTAACGGATTGTGTTCGCTTAATCCAAAAGTAGATCGCTTATGTATGGTTGCCGAAATAACCGTATCGAGTGCTGGCAAGCTTTCGGGTTATAAGTTTTACGAAGCGATAATGAACTCGCATGCACGTTTAACTTACACCAAAGTAAATGCTATTTTACAAAACGACGAAAAACTACGCGAAGAATACTCAGCCGTAGTGCCACATTTAACTGACTTACAGCAAATGTATATGGCACTTAAAGCAGCACGCCAAGAGCGTGGTGCAATTGAGTTTGAAACCCTAGAAACACGTTTTGTATTTAACGCTCAGCGTAAAATAGAATCAATAGTGCCAGTTATTCGTAACGACGCGCACAAACTAATTGAAGAGTGCATGATTTTAGCCAACGTATCGGCGGCTAAATTACTCGAAAAGTACGAAGCAAGCGCGCTTTACCGTGTGCATGACGAACCAGACGGCGAAAAACTAAGTAACTTTACTAAGTTTTTAGGCGAGTTAGGTATCGAAAGCACATTAAGCGACGAGCCAACGCCAAAAGAAATAACGCAAGTATTAGCCCGATTAGGCGACCGCCCAGAAGCAGAACTTATTCAAACTATGCTACTGCGTTCAATGAAACAAGCTGTTTACCAGCCAGATAACATTGGTCACTTTGGTTTAGCGTTATCGGCATATGCGCATTTTACATCGCCAATTCGTCGTTACCCAGATTTAGTAGTGCATCGTGCTATTAAAGCGGTATTAAAAGCACAAGGTCAGCAAACATCTGGCGAATATGCGTATACCGATGATGAAGTAGATCAACTTGGTGAGCAGTGTTCTACAACAGAGCGCCGCGCCGATGATGCAACTCGCGAAGTAGCCGATTGGCTAAAATGTGAGTTTATGCAAGATCACGTAGGTAGCGAGTTTAACGGTGTTATTTCGTCGGTTACCAACTTTGGTTTGTTTATTCGTTTAGACGATTTACAAATTGATGGGTTGATTCATGTTACTAACTTAGGCGAAGAGTTTTTTGCACACGATGCTGCAAAACATTGCTTAATTGGCGAACACACTAATACTGTTTATCGTCTTGGCGATAAAGTAACAGTGCAGGTTGCGTCGGTTAGTTTAGACGATCGCCGTATTAACTTAACGCTTAAAGGCGATGTTGCACAAGATAGATACTCACGCCGCCGTGCGCCAAAAGGTGCAGGCAAATCTGGTCATGCACCAGCAAGCGTACGTTCGCAACTAAAAGCAGGTAAAGTACCAGGTAAAAAGTCGCACAGCGATGACAAACCAAAAGGTAAAAAAAAACCAGCGAATAAAGATAAAGGTAAACCTGTAAATAAGTCTGCAACTAAACCCGCAGATAAAAAAGCTGCAGACACCGCAGTAAAGAAAAAACCAAAAAAGAAGGCTGTTAAAAAGCCTAAAAGAGCAGGCAAAAATGCCCGTAAACGTACTAGCCCAGGAGCAGACAATACGTGAGTAATGAATTAATTTTTGGCTTTCATTCTGTTGAAGCAATTTTAGAAAGCGAACCAGAGCGCTTTGTAGAAATTTACGCCCTTAAAGGTCGTGACGACAAACGCTCAACTCCGATTATTGATGAAGCACGTAAATTTGGTATTTCAGTACAGTTTATGCAGCGTAAAGCCCTTGATAGCAAATCAAAAGGCGAGCAACATCAGGGTATTATTGCTAACGTAAAAGCAGCCCCTACGTTTAATGAAAAAGATCTTGATGCGATCATTGCCCGTGAAGACACACCGTTTTTACTTGTACTTGATGGCATTACCGATCCGCACAACTTAGGTGCATGCCTACGTAGTGCAGACGCGGCAGGTGTTCACGCTGTAATTGTACCTAAAGATCGCTCTGCAAAGCTTAACGGCACAGCACGTAAAGTAGCCTGTGGCGCAGCCGAAACAGTACCACTTATTCAGGTTACTAACCTTGCACGTACGCTTCGTGAAATTAAAGATGCGGGCGTATGGGTTGTAGGCACCGCTGGCGAAACTGATAACCACGTATTTGACGCAAGCTTAACAGGTCCGATGGCTATTGTTATGGGTGCAGAAGGCGAGGGCATGCGACGCTTAACGCGTGAGCATTGCGATATGCTCGTTAAAATCCCTATGGCGGGTACTGTTTCAAGCTTAAACGTATCGGTAGCCACGGGTATTTGTTTGTTTGAAGTATTACGCCAACGTAACGCAAATAACTAATAAACTAATATATAAACGATAAGTTTTATGTATTAAAAAAGCCGAGATTGAAATTCAATCTCGGCTTTTTTGTGTCTGTAATTTACGCTTTTAACTTTGCACCAATTGTACTGAATTGTACTGAATTGGTGCTCTATTATAGCGATAGGAAAATAACTCTATAGCAAGGCAAAAATAACGAAATATAGTTGTTCTTATATGAGCTATTTTTAACGCAGCTAGAGAGCGATTTCTCCTATACAAAGCGCAGGTAAACGGTTTAATAGCAAGGCAATAATTTAGATGTGTAGTGCTTTTACATAAAAAATTATTAACGCTGTTAGTGAACCATTTCTCCTATACAAAGCGCAGGTAAACGGTTTAATAACAAGGCAATAATTTAGATGTGTAGTGTTCTTACATAAAAAATTATTAACGCTGTTAGTGAACCGTTTAACCAGCTTTAAGCTTAAAAGCTATAAGTGTAGCCCATCTGTACAGTACGCGGCTTACCTGGCTGAATGCCACCGTTTGAGCGGTTAGCAACGTATGTTTTATCAAACAGGTTATCAACGTTTAGGTATACTCTTTGATTATCATCAATTAAGTATTTAGCAGCTAAATCCCACACTACGCGGCTATCAATTGCGTTTAAGCCCGACTCAGTTAAGTTAGCGTGCGCATCAGACACATAACGTACTTGGCTATTAACTACAAATGCAGAAAACTCAGCACCTAACGATAACGCTACTTGGTTTTCTGGTACGTAAGGCATTGCATCGCCTTTTTCTACCGTGCCCCAAATTTCTGAATCAAAATCATTTTTAAACTCAGAGTCTGTGTAAGTGTAAGTTAATTTAACAGGGAACATTGCTGCGTCAGTTGCAAAAGTACGTGCCGCACTAAATTCAAAGCCTGTTACTTCTACTTCACCGTAGTTATATTGATCGCCAATATTCTCATCGCTACAACCAACAGCCGCAGTACAGTTACCGTGCATGTTGTCGTAGTCAGAGTAAAACGCAATTACTTCACCGCTAAAGCCATCCATATTAAAGCGAGAGCCAAACTCAATGTTTACACTCTCTTCTTCTTCTTGGTCAGCATTGCCTGGTGCTGCTGGAGCATAACCTTTTTGAATACCGGCAAGAAATGTCACGTTTTCGTTAAGAGTATAAGTAGCACCTAACGATGGAACTAAAATTTCTGTATCGTTCGACACATCTTTAGTTAAACCGTTGCTGCGAGTTGGATCTGATTTAGACCACTCTTCACGTGTAATAGTAATATCTTCATAACGAAGACCTGCACTTACTACTAATGCGTCAATTGTCCACTCGTCTTGAATAAACAAAGTACTTGCTTCTGCGCTATCTACACGGTTGCTGTCAGAGCCTGGAATGCCTTGCTCTGTAAGCGTTAAGCTTAGGTCTTGATTAAGCGTGTATGTGTCTTCCCACTGAAAACGATCCATTTCATCTTCATGGTAACGCACACCAACAGTCACATAGTGATCGCCTGCAGGAATATGTAATTCAGACTGAATCCCTTTTGCTTGGTAATCGCGGTTATTAGCTTTAATACCAATACCTTCAATGCCTTCGCTTGTAGGGTTTGCTTCAAAGTTACTGTATTGCTCTAAAACGCTTTCGCTTACTTGGCTGGCTTTATACCAGTTACGATGAAAATCGTTTAAGTAAGCCGTTGCTAAAAATTCGTAGCCATCACCAAAACGATACGCGTAGTTAAGCTGGTATGCATTGTGGCGAGTGTTCATCTCATCGTTTTGCGATGCAGCATAACGACGGTAAGGACTTTGTTGATAATCTTCGTCTGTTAAGCCCATGTATGTTTCGTCTGACGTTTCGTCAGAGTACTTAATTTTTAGCTCAAGATTATGCGCATCGTTTTGACCAAACGTGTGACCAAACTTTAATAGTAAATCTGTTTTTTCAAAGCCGGTGTTGTCATCGCCTACTGGCAGCTCTTTAAAGCCGTCTGCGCCGTAAGTAAATATTTCGATTAGACCTGCTGTATTATTTTTTTCTTTACCAAAGTAAGCGTGACCTTTGTAGTAACCGTCGCTACCAAGGGCTGCATCTACCATACCTTTTGAGCTATTTGGCTCAGTTGGTAAGCTGCGCGAAAGTAAGTTTAAAACACCACCCGTAGTACGAGGACCATACTTAACTGAGGCTGCACCTTTTAAAACTTCAATAGACTCCATACGACCCACAGTAGGGAAGTAATAAGCAGAAGGTGCAGAGTAAGGTGCTGGTGCAACTAATACACCGTCTTCCATTACCGATATTTTATCGTTACGACCAGTACCTGTGCCGCGCATACCAATATTAGGGCGCAGACCGTAGCCGTCTTCTTCTTGCACGTAAACACCTGGAACAGACGCTAAAACGCGAGAAATATCAGTAAATTTGAATTTTTTAAGTTCTTCTTCAGAAATAAATGTAGCCGAACCCGGAATATCGTTAATTGCTTGTTCTGAGCCAATAACGGTAATTTGTTCAAAGCGTTGTTCTTTATTGCTGGTGTCTTTTGCTATTGCAGTAGTACTAAAAGACAAAGCAACCGCAGTTGCAAGGGTCGATACTAAAAATTTAGGGTTCATTGTGTTCCTAATCATGTCAATTATCTCAATTGGCGTAATTTGAACACGTTAACGAATACGAATCAATGTTATTAACTGTTTAACTATCCTGTTTAATAGAACTAAAAACACCTACTTATGCAACTTTGTTAACTAAATTGTTTCTTTTGTATTGATTTGTAATTGCTTTACTAGTTATAAAGGCTGAATTTATTATATGTACTATATGAGCGCTAGCCCAAGCGTAGGGCTATAAATTCAGCGAGTTTATCTACTGCGTTCTCCGACTCACCCGAACTTTTAACTAAGCTAATACCAATATTACCAAGAGCAGGTAAATGCTTGGTTTGAACCTGATAGTTAAGCTCACTCGGCACTGTACTTTTGGCAAGTACCGTAATACCTAAGCCTTCTTTTAATGCAGCAATAAGACCGGTTAAGTCGGCGTTGCTATATACAATTCGGTATTTTATACCTGCACTTTTTAATGCATCGGTAGCGCGGCGACGGTAAATACATCCCTCAGGAGCGGTAACTAAAGTAACCACCTCGTTTTGAGCAATCGATAAATCGCCTACCCATACGAGTTTGTCTTGCATAAAAATAGGAAACTTATCGGAGTTAAGTCGCTCATTTAGCGCCAGCACTAAATCAAACTGATCTTGGCGAGACGCCGAAAGCAAATGCTTACTCAAACGAGATTTAACTTCTAGCGACACCTCAGGGTAGAGCGCCACAAAGTCGCCAATAATTGAAGGTAAAATACGCGCCGCAAATTCGCTCGGAATACCCAAGCGTACTTTACCTGCAATGTTTTCTGAGGTGAACTGCTGCAAAATAGCATCGTTGTGTTGCATCATCTGCTTTGCCATAGGCAATAATAGCTCGCCGTATTGATTAAGTACTTGGCGTTGGCCTTGTTTTTTAAATAACTTATAGCCAAGCACATCTTCTAAACGTTTTATTTGTAGGCTTACAGCGGGCTGCGATAAGCCAAGCAAGTCGCCTGCTTTAGCAAAACCACTTACCTCAACTACCATTACAAAGGTGCGTAAGCTGTCGGTTGATATGTTTTTCATATTTATAATTACAATTTATATGGCTATATATATAAGTATTATTTATCAATTGATAAATAATTACAATTTGTTGTTATACACCTCGCGCAATATACTTTTAAAATTGAAAATACATAGGTGTTTGTTATGACTTTTAATCCAATAATGTTTGCCCGCCACAGCAATGCTAACAGTGCGGTTATAAACGCTTTGCAAACAAACAACAGCAACGTTGTTATGGATTTTAGCGGCAGCGAAGCCTCTGTATTCTTGAGCACTATTTTAGGCCACGATTTAACAAAATTAACGGCCAGCGGCTTAGGATTTAAAGGCACCCTCGACGGCGACCTAAATTCTGATTACAGCTACGCCGTGTATTACTTTAGCGAAACCGCTTTTAGATTTGTATTACCGCATAGCGCAAGCCTTCAATTACAATCGCTCATAAACGAGCAACAACTTCGTTTTGATATTGATTATGTAATACGCACCGACCTAACTAGCTTTACTTTAAGTGGCGACAACGCGTTTGATACCCTAGTAAATGCTTTTAAGTTAACACCAGGTTTGCGCCTTTCTGACGCGCAACTATGTTACGGTGCGCAAAGTGGCGAGGTATTTATTACCGCTATTGATAAAAACGACGAACAACATTTTGTACTTATAGCTAAAGCGCCAGAACTACAAAAATGGCAAAGCTATATGCAAGCGCAAGGTTTTGCACTTATGCAAAACAAAGCCGCGTAACAAATATAAAAAACAGGTGAGCATAACAATGCTCACCTGTTTTTAGATCTATTTAAGCCATGCCCACTAAGGGTTAATTTAAACGTGAAGGAATGTTATGACTTCTAAAACTGTACTACATGCTAAGCACCTAGAAGCGGGCGCAAAAATGGTTGATTTTCATGGCTGGGAAATGCCAATCAACTACGGCTCACAAATAGAAGAACACAATAGCGTACGTACCGACGCAGGTATGTTTGACGTATCACACATGACTATTGTTGATATTGAAGGGCCTCAAGCAAAAGCATTTTTACGTAAGCTAGTAGCTAACGACGTTGCAAAATTAACCGTACCAGGTAAAGCGCTTTACACAGGCATGCTTAACGAGCAAGGCGGTGTAATAGACGACTTAATTATTTATTTCTTCAGTGAAACTTTTTACCGCTTAGTTGTTAACTCAGCAACGCGCGAAAAAGACCTAGCGCATTTAGCTAACGTATCGAGCGACTTTGACGTAACTGTTACAGAGCGTCCTGAG
This sequence comes from Pseudoalteromonas sp. SWXJZ94C, assembly GCF_015864385.1. Lineage (NCBI taxonomy): Bacteria > Pseudomonadati > Pseudomonadota > Gammaproteobacteria > Alteromonadales > Pseudoalteromonadaceae > Pseudoalteromonas > Pseudoalteromonas sp. SWXJZ94C. Next base: position 10,622 of record NZ_JADYXF010000030.1, on the reverse strand, counting down.
TTTGCAATGATTGCAGTACAAGGTCCTAACGCTAAAGCTAAAACAGCCACTCTTTTAAATGCTGAGCAACAAGCCGCTGTTGAAGGTATGAAGCCGTTTTTTGGTGTTCAAGTAGGTGATTTATTTATTGCCACAACGGGTTATACTGGCGAAGACGGTTACGAAATAGTAGTACCGAACGACCAGGCAGCCGATTTATGGCAACAACTGCTAGACGCAGGTGTAGCGCCTGCTGGTTTAGGTGCACGCGACACGCTGCGTTTAGAAGCTGGTATGAACCTTTACGGTCTAGATATGGACGAAAGCGTATCACCACTTGCTGCTAACATGGCATGGACCATTGCATGGGAACCAGAAGATCGCGACTTTATTGGTCGTGACGTACTTGTTAAGCAACGCGCAGAAAAAAGCACTGACAAACTAGTTGGCTTAGTGTTTGAAGAAAAAGGCGTTTTGCGTAGCGGTTCTAAAGTAATTGTTGACGGTGGGATAGGTATTATTACTTCTGGTACTTTTTCACCAACACTTGGTTTTAGTGTAGCCCTTGCACGTGTACCACGTTCAACAGGCGATACAGCTCAAGTAGAAATGCGTAAAAAATTAGTAAACGTTAAAGTAGTAAAGCCTAGCTTTGTACGTAACGGTAAATCAATAATTTAAATAATTTGGTTATACCAATCACAATAATTATTGTGATTGGTATCCTCCCAATATAAACCAAAGGACAAATAAAATGAGCAACATTCCTAGCGAGTTAAAATACGCACCTTCACACGAGTGGGTTCGTAACGAAGGCGACGGTACATTTACTGTTGGTATTTCTGAGCATGCACAAGAACTTCTTGGCGACATGGTATTTGTTGAATTACCAGAAGTTGGCGACGCAGTAGACGCTGGCGAAGACTGTGCAGTAGCAGAGTCGGTTAAAGCAGCATCAGACATTTACGCACCTATCAGTGGCGAAATTGTTGCTATTAACGAAGAACTTGAAGACTCACCTGAAACAGTAAACAACGACGCTTACGGCGATGGTTGGTTATTCCGTATTAAAGCATCTGATGAGTCTGAACTAGACAACTTATTAGACGCTGAAGGTTATTCGCACACTATCGACGAAGAGTAATCACTCTTTGTAGGTAATTAAAAGCCCCGCGTGTTTTGTTTAGATATCGGGGCTTTTATGATTTTATAGCTCACTTTCCCATACACAGTAAGCCATTAAATTATAAAAATTTTAAGTTATTGCTGTTTACCCATCAGCAGTAGCCACACTTTTTAGATCATAGGAATCTGGATTCATGTCAAACGCCAAATCTCTTGAAGAACTAGAGCAAAAGCAAGATTTTATTCGCCGTCATATTGGGCCAAGCCCAGCACAAGTAAGCGATATGCTAAGTGCTTTAGAAGTATCGAGTGTGCAAGAGCTAATCGACCAAACTGTACCTGCTAGCATTCGCTTAGAGCAGCCATTAACAGTTGGCGAAAGCCGTACTGAAGTTGAAACACTAAGCTACCTAAAATCAGTAGCAAGCAAAAATAAAGTTTTCAAATCGTACATTGGCCAAGGCTACCACCCAACTAACGTACCGCACGTAATTTTACGTAACGTACTAGAAAATCCAGGTTGGTATACAGCGTACACACCGTATCAGCCAGAGATTGCACAAGGGCGTTTAGAATCATTATTAAACTTCCAAACTATGACTCTAGATTTAACCGGTCTTGATTTAGCAAGCGCATCACTGCTTGACGAATCAACAGCGGCTGCAGAGGCTATGGGCCTTGCAAAACGCGTATCAAAAGCTAAAAAAGCCAATGCCTTTTTTATCGCCGACGACGTACACACACAAACAATCGACGTAGTAACAACGCGTGCTGAGCAGTTTGGTTTTGAAATAATTGTAGGTAAAGCAGAAGATGCCGTTAACCACGACATTTTTGGCGCATTGTTCCAATACCCAACTACATCTGGCGAAGTGGTAGACATAACTGACCTAATTGCTGGCGTACAAAGCAAAAAGGCCATTGCCTGTGTTGCTGCCGACATAATGAGTTTATTACTATTAAAAGCACCGGGTAAATTAGGCGCAGACGTAGTACTTGGTTCGGCTCAGCGTTTTGGCGTACCTATGGGTTACGGCGGTCCTCATGCTGCATTTTTTGCAACACGTGACGCATACAAACGTTCATTACCAGGGCGTATTATTGGTGTATCTAAAGACCGTTTAGGTAACGACGCACTACGTATGGCAATGCAAACGCGCGAACAACACATTCGCCGCGACAAAGCCAATTCAAACATTTGTACAGCGCAAGTATTACTTGCCAATATGGCAGCGTTTTACGCGGTGTACCACGGCCCACAAGGCTTAAAAACTATCGCGCAGCGTATACATCGCTTTGCTGATATTTTAGCAAGCGGCTTAAAAGCTAAAGGCATCGCTCTTAAGCACAGTACTTGGTTTGATACGCTAACAGTAGTAAGCGACAGCAAAGCAGACGTAACAGCGCGTGCAATTGCAAAAGGCGTAAACTTTGCAACAAACCACGAAGGCGAGTACTCAATTTCGGTATCAGAAACAACAACACGTGCCGATATTACTGAGCTATTTGATATTATTTTAGGCGAAGGCCATGGCTTAAGTGTTGACGCTATTGCAGCAGACGTTGAAACAAATGGCAGCGAGTCAATTCCTGCAAGTTTAGTACGTGACGACGAAGTACTAACGCATCCAAACTTTAACAGCTACCACAGCGAAACAGACATGCTTCGCTACATTAAGCGACTAGAAAGCAAAGACTTATCGCTTAATCACTCAATGATCTCGTTAGGCTCATGTACCATGAAACTAAACGCGACCGCAGAGATGATCCCAATTACGTGGCCTGAATTTGCAAACCTTCACCCATTCTGCCCGCTGGATCAAGCAGAAGGTTACCAAATAATGATTGGCGAGCTACACGACTGGCTAGTAAACATTACTGGTTACGATGCAGTATCACTTCAGCCAAACTCTGGCGCGCAAGGTGAATACGCAGGCTTAATCGCGATTCGTAAATACCACGAGTCACGCGGCGACGCACACCGTAATGTATGTTTGATCCCAAGCTCTGCGCACGGTACTAACCCTGCATCAGCGCAAATGGCAAGCATGAAAATTGTAGTAGTTAACTGCGACAAAAACGGTAACGTAGACATGGTTGACCTTAAAGCGAAAGCTGAAGAGGTTGCTGAAAACTTATCGTGCATCATGATCACATACCCGTCTACGCACGGTGTATACGAAGAAACAATTCGCGAAATTTGTGACATTATTCATGAGCACGGCGGCCAAGTTTACATGGACGGCGCAAACATGAACGCGCAAGTTGGCGTAACAAGCCCAGGCTTTATTGGTTCAGACGTATCGCACTTAAACTTGCATAAAACGTTTTGTATTCCACACGGTGGCGGTGGTCCAGGTGTTGGCCCAATTGGTGTTAAATCGCACCTTGCGCCATTTATGCCAAACCACAGCGTAATTAACGTACCAGGTACTAACATCGGTAACGGTGCGGTATCGGCAGCGCCTTACGGCTCAGCCGCTATTTTACCTATTTCATGGGCTTACATCACCATGATGGGTTCAGAGGGCTTAAAACAAGCCACTGAAATGGCAATCGTTAATGCTAACTACTTAACGCATGAGCTAAGCAAGCACTTCCCAATTTTATACCGTGGTCGTAACAACCGTGTTGCTCACGAATGTATTGTTGACCTGCGCCCGCTTAAAGAGCTATCAGGTATAACTGAAATGGACGTAGCTAAGCGCTTGCAAGACTACGGCTTCCATTCACCCACTATGTCGTTCCCAGTAGCTGGCACATTAATGATTGAGCCAACTGAATCTGAGTCAAAAGGCGAAATTGACCGCTTTATTGAAGCAATGGTGTCGATTAAAGGCGAAATCGAAAAAGTAATCTCTGGCGAATGGTCAATCGAAAACAACCCGCTAGTGTTTGCACCGCATACACAAGGCGACGTATTAGGTAACGAATGGGACCGCGCATACGACCGTTTTTACGCTGCATTCCCAGTGCCTGCAGTAGCTAAAAACAAGTTCTGGCCAACCGTTACACGTATTGATGACGTATACGGCGACCGCAACTTAGTATGTGCTTGCCCACCGGTTGAGACTTATCGCGATTAAGAGCAGAGACTAATTTTTGACCTTTAATGGTAAGTAAGTTCCATTATAGTTTGGAATTTATAAAAATTATAAAAGCCGTTGCAGCAATGCAACGGCTTTTTTGTGTGTGTTTAAACATTGTAGACGCACAGCTTGCTGGCGTGTTGGGCGCAGCCCAAAAGGTGTTTAATTGTTGTTGGCGTTTAGCTTGCTGACGCGCGGGCGGCAGCCCGAATAAGTATTTGAATAGGTGTTTGAGGTTATCGTCACCGATAATGTGAATGCGTTTCGCACTTTTTAAAGATAAGAAACCTTATTCAAGGTTTTTTGCCAGATTGCTGGCGGCAACCAATGGGCGGCTACCGCCGACCGCCCCTTGGAACCCCACGGCGCCCCGAGCATCACGCTTAATCCTTCAAACCACAATAGATGTGAACGTAAACGCCATGAAAGCACATCCATGTGCAAGCATGGCTTTCATTTCATCCATGAAATAAATTACTCATCAATTGCTTATTTTCAGGGCGTGATGACGGGGGAGGTTGTTAAACGTGAGATTGTTGTTTGGTCTTGGCAAGAAACAAGACCTGACCCTCTTTATTTCCTCTAGGTTGGGGAGAGTGAAAAGAAACGAAACCCAACAAATCACAAATATACTTACTCGCTTAAAAGCCAAGAGTATGTGTTATTTACTGTAGGCGTTAAGCTTACTGACGCGCGGGCGGCAGCCCGAATAAGTATTTAAATAGGTGTTTGAGGTTATCGTCACCGATAACGCGAATACGTTACGTACTTCTGAAATTAGAAACCTTATTCAAGGTTTTGTCGCGCTGGCGACAGCAGCCAAAGAGGGGCTGCCGCTGGTCCCTCTCTGGACACTCTCAGCGTCACCCGAGCATCACGCTTAATCCTTCAAACCACAATTGATGTGAACGTAAACGGCGAAGATAGGCCATCCATGGCCTAGTTTCGCCTTATCGCGCATCCGTGCGCGACATTACTCATCAATTGCTTATTTTCAGGGCGTGATGACGGGGAAGGGTGTCAAACGTGAGTTTGGTATTTGGTTTTGGAAAGAAACAAGACCTGACCCTCGCATTTCGTGACCCTCGAATTTTCGTATGGGCGTAGGTTGGGCAGAGTGAAACGAAACCGAACAAATCACAAATATACTAACTCGTTCAAAAGCCAAGAGTATGTGTTATTTATTGTAGGCGTTTAGCTTGCTGACGCGCGGGCGGCTGCCCGAATAAGTATTTGAATAGGTGTTTGAGATTATTATTACAGATAACGCGAATACGTTTTTCACTTCTAGAAATTAGAAACCTTATTCAAGGTTTTGTCGCGCTGGCGACGGCAGCCAAAGAGGGGCTGCCGCTGGTCCCTCTCTGGACGCTCTCAGCGCACCCGAGCATCACGCTATTTCCTTCAAATAATTAATTGATGTGAACGTAAACGTCATGAAAGCACATCCATGTGCAAGCATGGCTTTCATTTCATCCATGAAATGCATTACTCATCAATTGCTTATTTTCAGGGCGTGATGACGGGGGAAGGGTGTTAAACGTGAGATTAGTACTTGGCTTTAGCGAAACATTGATCGATCTCCCAGACTAGTTAATTGAAATGTATTTCTAGTCTGATAAAGCTTTATTTCAACAAGTAAAAAGGTGATATTATTTGCCTATTCAAAAATTAACAAAAAGGAATTTGTAATGAATTTTTATGTTTTACTTGGCGTTGCGATTATTTCATTAGCTCTAACTTTAACTTTTATCTGGTTGAGGCGTAAGAAGTTTACTAGAGAAAGATACGCTTTTTTTTCTACCGCATTAATCTTTACATATGCTCTGACTGTTTTAACGCATATATTCGCAGATGTATCACTATTTAAAATAATGGTAATGCTATACAACAACTTGCCAGTAGAAAGCATACCAATATCAGGAACTTCATGGACTGACAAAGCTTGGTCGATAGCGTTTCTTTTAATTTTATGCTTGTTTGTTTTTATCATGTTTGAGAGCTGGGACATTGAGGGAGGTATAAGCAAGGTAGACAAACAGATAACGGAGATGCATGAGAGCATCAGTTTTTTGAGGGCTGCTTATTTAGGTATGAGTATTTCTAAAATAGAAGTTGCAGAATTAAATAATTTGGATGAATTGCCTACTAAAAAGATGAATTTTGAATTGTGCTTTTTAGATGAACCAAGAGACTGGTCAAGTGAAAGTCGAGAGCTATTGTATATGTACACTCAGCATTTCTTGGTAAAAGAAAATGAATGGCATAAAGATAAGGGATGTTTTTTCGGTACTTATATAGACCAATCATTACTGGTTATTTGTTCGTTAAAAATGTTAAGTAACGAAGAAATTTTAGAAAAAATAATCTTCTTTAAAGGAATTAATCCAAAACAAAAACTTAAAGTTATTTTATCAGTAAGAGATTCAGAGGGGCTTGAACAACATATACAAATTGAAGAATATACTGTTGAGTGTTATACGAAAGATTTTTTGTTAAAAAACTTAATTAACTTTTCAGAATACAATAACTTTTTGTATGAACAATTTCATGAACAAGAAATTTCTGAGGGGGACACTGTAAGGTTACAAGATATCTATGTGGAGAGTAATGGGTCTTTAACTGGATTGAATAAATCAGAGGATAGTTTGGCTATCCCAAGTGTAGAAAAATACTTACTAGAATGGTCCGCAAGTGCTAAAAATGAAGAACAAATAGCACTACTTGGGGATTATGGACAAGGTAAAAGTGTTCTTTCGTTAAAGTTCGCTAATGAATTAATAAGCTCTAGTATTGAAAGGCAACCGATCATAATTGAACTAAGGGGAAAGAGTCCAAGGAATATGCCAATGGATGAATTGATTGCGGCATGGGCTTACCGGTTTAATTATAATGTTAAAGCAATATTAAAATTGCTTCAGGAAGGGAAGTTAGTAGTAATTCTTGAAGGGTTTGATGAGCTAGACATGGTCGGAGATAAGCTGAGAAGGTTAGAGCATTTTAAAAAATTGTGGGAGTTTTCCCGCTACAAGAAATCTAAAGTAATAATTACTGGAAGACCAAACTTATTTTTAAATAATGATGAGGCTCGAAGCTATTTAAAGATTGGAAATGGTGAAAGCACTACTTTTCATGTGAAAGCATTAAAATTGGAGCCATTCAATCGAAAGCAAATAGAGTCAGCACTTAGATTTTCTCCTGCAGCTATCAGAGATGGAATATTAGAGCAATATGACACTTATAAACAAGGTGAAGGTTTTGCTGATTTGATTGCGAGGCCATCTACATTGTTCCAAACAAGTATACTTTGGGACTCGTTGGATAAGGCTAATCTCAACTCTTCAAAAATAATTAACAGTTTTATAGATCATGCATATAAAAGGCAGGCTCAAAAGTTACTTTCTATAAGTGGTGCAGATTTAGAGTCTCCTGTATTAACAGCTAAAGAACGTGAATACTTTATGTTGGGAGTAGCTGTAGGGATGGTTTCTGAGGGAGGGTACTCTAATCAAGTTTCGGGGATACGACTTCAGAGAATAGTACATCGTTTATTTATTTTCGTTCCACAATGCTGCAGCGAGGACCACCATAGCGGAACTTTGAGTTTACATGAAAGGCTACAGGATGATGCTATTGACTCTGTTTATAATGATGTAAGGACATCAGGTATTTTGGTAAGGGACTTGACAAGCTATGACTCGTTCAAGTTTGCCCATAAATCATTCTTAGAAGCACTCATTGCTAGTTTTTTTAAGAATAAAATAGATCCAGAAAGTAATGAAAAACAAATTATTAGTAACACTATTGCTAAATCGTTATCTATTTCGGATATTTACAATATAGAGTTTAGTGATGAGGTGATTAGTCACGTAACCGAAAATATAGTGAACCAAGGACAAAGCTTTGGTGATAAGGAGGCTTTATCATTAATGAAAGTTTTGTCAAAAAAAGCGATTGTACTAGATAAGTTATTTTATAAAACGAGATTGAAAGTTAATATTTGGATGCTAGTAGTGATTTTTATTACTATAATTTTTTCTTATTTTTCAATTACTACAGGTTTCGCTGAAAAACTTTGGAATTTAAATTTTGAAGCTGGAAGCTTGTTGGGTACATTAGCTGCACTATTATTTTATTCTGTTATAGGGTTTCAGGTATATTCTTTTGGTAGGGCTCTTGTGTATTCTCAAGCGAAAAAGTTATACCCAGCAGTTAGCATATGGTCCAGAGCCTGTGAAGTTCAGGGGTATGACATCAACAATAATCGAATTCTAAGCAATGAGTTTTTGAAAAGTTCTAGAGCTAGTTATGATTTATTTAGTTACTTACCAGCTAAACTTTTTTACTGGTTTTTAAGAAAAAAAAGCAAAGTTTAAGTTTTTATACCAATAAGGATTCGTCAGGGGCAAATTTTAACTACACATCAAGTACCTAGATTTATAGTTTGTTGCCCATTTAATTAATTACTCTGTTGAGACCACGACGAGTAGAGTTTAAAAATGCGTTTACCATGTGATTAATCGTGGGAGAGTCCATGAGAAAAAAGGGCAATAATATTGCCCTTTATACCCTTAAATTGGTAGCTCTAAACTATAGCGCTACTAAGCTTTGCTCTAGCATTGCTTTTATTTGTTTTACTATTTTAGCTTCTGTTTTAGGTTCGAATTGTTGTATACGTGGGGTGTGAATATGCCCTGTAGGTATACTTGAATTAAGCGCATCGCGCAGGCGAATACTCCGGTACGATATTTCGTTAGACAGGTAACCACCGCCGCCGCCATTTACCGCAATACTATTTTTAAGCTCGCCGTACGAAGGCGCTTTATAGGTTTTTTCAAGCGTGGTGACTTCGTGATTGTCGATAACCTTATAAGGGCCTTTAGCTTGTTGCATGTAACTTACAGGCAAGCTAAATTTTACAAACTCGTTGCCTGGGAGTGGTCGGCCATTAAGTTTTGGTATTACTGGGCTTGTTTGCGTTCCACCATACACAATATTGGCATTATCGGGGGCGGTTACGCTGCGGCGTTTACCCGGAAAGTGCTCTAAATCAAACTCTGTTCTGCCCATACTTACGGTTACTACCATGTCTACATTATTAAGTGCGTAGTAGGGGGCAAGTAGTGACTCTATTATACCTTGGTCAAAGTCTTCGTAGCGTACAGGCACCATAACGGTGTTTATTTCTGCGCTCACGCCGTTGTAATTAATAACTTGGCCGTCGAGTAATAACGCCGCAACACCTGAGGGGTTACTTTGGTTTATGTTTTTATCAAGTAAAAATGGGTCAAAACCCGTTAGTAATATTTTTTTAGTGCTGCCTGATGAAAAAGCAAGGTCGGTACGGCCTCTGCTGCCTTCCTCAAGTATGGGGATCCCTCAGGGTCAAATCTTGACTTCATACATCAATGGTCTAGATTTATAGTTTATTGCTCATTGAGTTTATTATTATATTTAGACCGCTGCGAATAGAGTATAAAAGCCTACAAGCGAAGCTGTTAAATTTGAGGTTAATAAAACTTTAATTCTTTATGGTATTCATAATGGAATAGCTTTAGGTTTGAGTTTTATACTACCAATAATAGCTATATTTCCTGTTTCTGAATGGCTTTTATTACTCGTTATGTTTCTTGCGATATTATCCGAGTTTATCACAATTTATTTTTATATATCTCAGAAGGAACTTTAAATGATATTTAGCTTTTTTCTAATTGCTTCGCTAAGTGCTGACTTTAATCTTGCTGGAAAAACTTCGGCAGGTTTAATACTTTGTGAAAATTTAAATAATAAAGTCAGTCTCGAAAAAAGAAAAGACTATAGCAAGCTACATAATGAACTCAATAGTTACTTAAGCCCTGAGTTAGAGTCAGACTTTGATTTAAGTAATAGCTTTTATAGTGCGCAGGTTGATTACATTAATTCATTTGAAAATGCAGACAAAGATAGACCCTTAGATGAAAGCTTATTAACTAAAGAGAAATGCCAAATACACATAGATAATGCAAATCAGTTAATAAGAAAATTTCAGTGAAATGTTTTATCTCAGACTTAATTTAATCTGATTCCGAAAACCAAAGAAAACCAAAGGGGTCAAATCTTGACTTCATACATCAATAGTCTAGATTTATAGTTTATTGCTCATTGAAACCAAAGGGGTCAAATCTTGACTTCATACATCAATAGTCTAGATTTATAGTTTATTGCTCATTGAGTTTATTATTATGTCTAGACCGCTGCGAATAGAGTATGAAAATGCGTTTTATCATGTGATGAATCGCGGAAGGGGGCGTGAAAATACCTTTTTGAGAAAGAAAACCAAAGGGGTCAAATCCTGAGGGATCCCCACAATTGCTAATAAGCTACAAGCACTCACGGCAATCCTTATTTAATTGTTTGAGTGCTTCTGAAAAAATTTTCAGCTTTATTTTA